>CAMLSI010000093.1 GCA_946482585.1 uncultured Lysobacteraceae bacterium | reverse complement strand
TCTCGCCGATCGCGCTGCGGTCGCGCGCGACGACTGGAATGCCCAGCGCCATCGCTTCGACGAGCGGCACGCAGAAGCCTTCGTGCTCGGACAACATCAGCAACGCGTCGGCGACCAGCCAGCACGCCTTGAGGCGCGCGTCGTCGATGTTGTCGAGAAAATGCACGTGATCGGCAATGCCGAGCGCGGCGCAGCGATCGCGCAGGTGCCGCGAAAAGCGCGCGAGGCGGCGGTCGTGCTTGCCGACGACGAGCAGGCGCGCGTCGTCGGCGTAGTGCGCGCGATAACACGCGAACGCATCGAACAGGGCCGCATGACCCTTGTTCGGTGCGACGCGGCCGAGCATGAGCACGTTGCGGCGACCGTCGCCGTAGCGATCGAGCAGACCGGTATCGGCGGGCTGGTCGAGCAAGGCTTCGCAGCGATGGAACGGCGCGAGCACGAGGCCGCGCTCTGCGGGAAATCCGGCCGCGACGAGTTCGGCCAGGTTGTAGGCGGAGCAGGCGAGCGCGCTGTCGAAGCCGAGCGTCGCGAGCGTCGTCAGGCTCGCGCGGCCTGCGGCGCAGCTGCGCACGTGGTCGCGCGACCAGCCCTGGAAGAATTCCGGCGGCGTGATGTTGTGATAGCGCAGCACACGTCGGCAGCTCAGCGTCGCGAGCTGCGCTTCGACGCGCGGCCAGCCGATCGAGTAGTGATAGATGACGAGATCGCGCGCGCCGAGCCAGCGTTCGAGCCCCGGCGGCGCATGCACGCTTTCGTGGATGCCCTGACTGTGATCGGCGTACAGCCTGACCTCGTGGCCCGCGGCGCGCAGCGCCGCAGCCATTTCGAGCACGTCGGTGCCGACGGCATCGTGCGCCGTCAGCGACGGCGCCAGCAGCGCGATCTTCATGCGCCCGGCTCGTCGCGACGCGCGCGCAGCGCGGCGGTTTCCGCACGCAGTCGCGCGACTTCGGCGGCGAGGTCGGCGAGTTCCGCCGCCGCGTTCTGCTGGGCGAGCGCCTGTCCGAGCCGGCGCTGTTCGCGCGCGATCTCGGGCAGGTTCCAGAACAGCGCGAGACGCTCGATCACGGCGCCGATCAGCGGCAGACGCGTGAGACGCCAGAAGCGATAGCGCGACGCGAGGCCGGCGACATGCACGCCGTAGCCGCGGCCTTCGGCGGAGGCGCGCAGATCGCCGAGAATCGCGATCTTGCTGTCGCCGGCGGCGAGTCGCTGCAACGCGTCGAGCTGTCCGGTCGGATCGGCCGGGCGCTTGAGCACGCAGCGATACGCGAGTTCGACGAACTCGTCGTTGTGCACGTGCATGAAATCATCGAGCGAATAGGTCAGTCGCTGCGGATGGTCGAGCGCGAGCGGCGCCGCCGCGGTCGCCGGTGCCGCGACGGCGGCGACGGATTCGGGCAGCGCCGCAGCTTCGGCGCGGATTTCCTGCTGCAGGCGGCTCAGCGGATCGGAAGGCTCGGAATTCATTGCAGCGGACGGGCGCGAGGCGCCTCAGCGCGGCGCAGCCGCGGCGGCGGTCGGCGCATCGGCCGCGGCGAGCGGAATGATGCCATACGAGCGCGCGGTCGCCAGGTCGATCCACTGGTAGTCGGGCTTGCGCTGGCCGAAGCCCGCGGCTTCGCGCGCGTAGCGCGCCTTGCCCGCGACCAGCGCCGCGGAAAAGCTGTCGAGCGCATCGCCGTCGATGAGGCTCAGTTCGCCGACGAACCCCGGCTTCGGGCGCACCGCGAGCTGGCGCGCGCCGAGCAGCGTGGTCTCGACGAAGATCGGTTCGCCGTTCTTCTCGCCGGTGTAGAACGCCAGCAGCGCATGCCGCGGCACGAGCAGCAGCACGCTGCGTATGCCGAGCCGTTCCAGCGCCGCGGCGAGCAGCAGGCTGCCGTCGATGCAGTTCGCGCGGCGCTCGTTCCAGACGTCGTCGTGCAGACGCACGCGCTGGCTCCAGACCAGCGGCCCGCGCGCGATGCCCGGATCCTCGTCGGCATAGCGCACGCCATGGATCTGCAGCACCTCCCAGATCGCGTAGGCCGCGGCGAGCGCCTGCGCCGGTGTACGCGTCGCGGGTTTGAAGGTGACGAACGGATGTCGCTCGGCGGCCTGCGCGAGGATGGCGTCGACGACCCGCGACTGCGGATCGGCGTAGGCGGCGAAGATCCAGCCGAGATCGACGTGGTCCTTGCCGTCGCGAACGTAGTAGGGCGCTTCGCCGAGCGGATGCAGCCGGATCTCGCGGCGCTGTTGCCGCGGCGCCGCGTCGCCGCGGGCGAGCGTGAATTCGGCGACGACCTTCTGCGGCCCGGTCATCGCGGCGAGCGCGGTGCGGTTCCAGCGCAGGCGCGGACGCAAGGTATAGCGTTCGCCCGCGTGCGGCAGCGCGGCCTGCACGCGGGCCGGTTCGGCGAGCCCGGGCGCGCTCATGCGGAAATCGATGCGCTCGCCGTCCTGGACGGCGACGACGTCGACAGCGACCGTGCCGCTGCCGTCGCCGTAGCGGGTGTCGGCGGCCCCGCCGTTGCTGCGTTGCGAGAGATCGAGCACCGGATACAGTGCGTCGTCGGGACTGATGCGGACCTGCCAGTCGCTCGCGCGCGCCGACGCCGCCAGCAGCAGCGCGAACGCGACAGCGCAGGCGCGCAGCGCCGTCGGACGGCGCTTCGGGGTTTGCACGGAAAGCATGCGCCGACTATCGTTGCGGGCGCCTGTGCTTGTCCATAGGTCGCGTTGGGACGGCATGCTTCCCAGCCCGCCGCATCTACGTGGAGTTCTCATGCGCAAGATTCTCACGCCGTTCGTCCTGGTGCTCTCGCTCGCGGCCTGCAGCAATGCGCCGCAGGAGGCGGCCAAGCCCGCCGCCGCGCCGGCTCCGGCGGCGTCCGCCGCCAAGCCCGAGCAGGCCGCACCGAAACCGGAACAGGCCGCGGCGCCGGCGGCGGATCTGCCGGTCGGCACTTGCGGCGACCAGAGCGCGATCGCGAAGGAGCAACGTCTCGCGAACACGCCGCGCTGGACCACGGCGAGCGAAGTCGACAATTTCGGCTATGACGTGTTCCGCGGCGACCGGGAAGACGGTCCGTTCACGAAGCTCAACTCCGATCCGATCCTCGGCGCCGGCACGACCGACGAAACCAAGAACTACGAGTACCGCGACGACACCATCGATCCGTGTCGCGAGTACTGGTACTACGTCGAATCGATCGATACCAAGGGCGCGCGCGAGAAGTTCACGCCGGTGTTCAAGGCCGGAGCCAAGCGTCGCGCGGCGGACGCGGCGGCGCCGCAGGCCAAGTGAGCCGGGCCCGGTAGGTCATGCATCAGCGGCAGGGCGCGCGAACGCATCGGCGCGTCCTGCTGTTCGGCTTTATCGCTTTATTCCTTCTGCAGCAATTTGCACTGGTCGCGCTGTATGCGGGCGGCGGCGGCAAGGTGCTGCTCGGCGACGAGGTCGCCTATCTCGCCTGGGCGCGCAGCATCGCCGGGGTCGGCCCGCCGGTCGCCGACGCGGGCTGGTGGCCGCCGCTGCAGGCCTGGTTGCTGGCTGGCTCGCTGCGCCTGTTCGGCGACACCTTGCTGCCGATGCAGATCCTGCAGACCGGCCTGCTGATCGGAACGGCCGCGTTTCTCCGTGCGATCTGGCGCCGTTGCGACGGCCGCGTGCGCGCCGCGAATCTCGCCGCCGCGCTGTTCCTGCTGAATCCCTCGAACATGGCCTACGCGCACTGGCTCTGGCCCGAGCCCGTGCACCTGTTCCTGCTGTTCGCGGCGCTGTACCTGCTGCTGCGCGCTCGCGAAGCGCTCGCCGGCGTCGCGCTCGGCGGTGCCCTGATCGCCAAGAGCCTGCTGAGCCTGTTCTGGCCCGCCTTCGCGCTGCTGCTCGTGCGGGGCCGTCGTCTGCGCGGCGCGCTCGCGCTGGTGCTCGGCGTCGCCGTCGTCACGGCAGTGCCGCTGTGGAACGGCTGGCAGCGCACCGGAAAACCGATGATCGCCGACAGCTCCGCGTTCAATCTCGTCGGCGGTCTGCGCGATACGGCACGCAGCGACTATGTCGACGACAGCGTTCCGAAGCTTGCGCACGACTACTTCACGATTGCGCCGACGCCGGCCGCGCGCAATGCGATCTATCGCGAGCGCGCCGCTGCGATCGTGCGCGAGCAGGGCGTGATCGCGACGATCGGGGCGCAGCTCGGAAAGCAGTATTTCCGTCTGTTCAATGCGAAGACGACCCTGCTGTCGCAACTGCCCGGGCCGGCCTGTGCGGGACATACCGGCAGCTATCGTGCCGTGCCCGCGCTGCTCGCGCAGGCAGTCGCCGCGGCCAGCGACACGCTGCATCTCGCGAGTCTCGTCGGCTTCGCGCTGGCCCTGGCCTACTGGCGCCGCTGGCGCGAGCCGCTCGTGCTCTGGAGCGCGCTGTTCTTCGGCTACCAGCTCGCGCTGTATCTGCTGCTGCACGTGAAGGCGCGCTTCCTGCTGCCGATGATGCCGCTGATCTGCGCGTTCGCCGCGAGCGCGATCGCGAGTCTGAGCCGGCCCGATCCGGCGGCGGCCGTGCGCGTGCAGGGCGTCGCGCGCGGCGTCATCGCGGCCGGCCTCGCGGCACTGCTGCTGATGTTCGCGCTGCTCGGGCCGATGCTCGACCGCAGTTGCGGATGAAGTGCACGGAGGCCGCATGAACCGCGAACACGAACTCGAACTGCGCCTGGCCGAATCGCGCCACACCGAAACCGAGCTGCGCCGCGTGATCGACACCCTGCTCGGCGAGGGCGATGCGGTATTCGCAAGCCGCAGCTGGCGCATCGGCCGTGCGCTGACGCGCAGCCTGGAACGTCTGCAGCGCGTGTTCGGCCGCGTCGTGCCGCCCGCGCAGGATGCCGCGCACTGGCACACGATCGTCGCCGCGCACGACGACGCACTGGCGCGCCGCCGCGCGCTGCTCGAACGCCTTTGCGCCGACGGCGCGGACGAGGATCTCGATGCGGTGCTGGCCGAGCTCTGGCGCAACGCCGGCGCGGAGCGCAGCGTCGCCCCGCCATGAGCGTGCCGTCGACCAGCCTGATCGTCCTGGCCTGGAACCGCTGGGACCTGACCGCGCGGGCGCTCGACAGCCTGCTCGCGACGGCGCTCGCCGATTGTGAGGTCATCGTCGTCGACAACGGCTCCACCGATGCGACGCCACAGGCACTGCGCGCCTATGCCGATCGCGTGCGCCTGCTGCGCCTGCCGCACAATCTCGGCTTCGTGCGCGGCAACAACGCCGGCATCGCCGCGTCGGCGGCCGGCAGCGATCTCGTGCTGCTCAACAACGACCTCGTGTTTCCGCAGCGCGACTGGCTGCTGCGCCTGCGCGCGTGCGCGCAGGCGCATGCAGACACCGGCATCGTCGGCTGCCGCCTCGTCGATGCGCAGGGCCGCCTGCTGCACGCCGGTACGCGCGTACTGCCCGACGACGGCATCGGCGTGCAGACGCCGTCAGGCCGCATCGAGCGCGACGTCGGCCAGTACACCGACGCCGATCGCATCGTCGAAGGCGTGGTCTTCGCCGCGGTGTATCTCAAGCGTGCCGTCATCGACGCGATCGGGCCGCTGCATACGGACTACGTGACCTATGCCGAAGACACCGACTACTGCCTGCGCGCGCGCGCGGCCGGCTGGCGCACGCGCCTTTGCGGCGGCGTCACGCTGCAGCACGATCAGCACGGCTCGACCGAGGGTGACGACGCGCGCCGCGCGCAGCTACTCGCGCAGGGCCGCACGACTTTCCTGCGGCACTGGTCGCAAACCCTGTCGGCGCAGTACGACACGGCGCTTTGTCTCGTCGGCGCGTTGGATTTTCCGACGGCGCTCGCGGCCTGGCAGCGACCGTTCGCACGTGCGCTCGACGCCGCCGGCGTGCGCCTGAGCTATCGCTCGCTGTATGCGCCGGTGTTGCCCGAAGCGATCGCCGAGAGCGGCGACAGCCACGACCATCTGCTCAATACGCTGCGGCGCCGCGCGACCGACGACGAACCGGCACTCGCGCTCTGTGCCGGCGATCCCGCGTTGTGGCCGCGTGTGGCGGCAGCGGGCCGGATCGGCTATCTCGACTTCGAGCAGGTGCCGACCGGCGACGCGGCCGCGGCGGTCCGCGCGATGGACGCGATCTGGGTGACCAGCGAATGGCATCGCGACCAGTTGCGCGCCGGCGGTTTCGCCGAGGCTGACGTGATTCCCTGGGCCGTCGACGCGGCCTATGCGCATCCGGACCTGCGGGCGCCGCGCAATCCCTGCGGCGAGACCGTCGTGCTCTGTTGCGCGCGCTGGGACGAAATCGATGCGCCGTGGCGCCTGCTCGAGGCGTGGACGCGCCAGATCCGCCGCGACGAACCGTTGCGCCTGCTGCTTTGCATCGATGCACTGGGTGCCGATCTCGCCGCGGCGTCGCGCGACCTGTCGCTCGATCCCCATGGCGGACGCTACAGCCTGCTGCCGCGTCCGGTGCTCGCCGAGGAGCAGCATGCCGCGCTGTTCGCCGCGGCGGACGTCGTCGTCTGCGCGAGCCGCAGCCGCAGTCGCTGCTGGACCTTGCTGCAGGCGATCGCGACGGCCCGGCCGCTGATCGCGACTGCGCGCGGCGCACGTGCCGAGCTGCTGCAACGCTACGGTGCAAACGGCGTGGCCGACGGCGACGACGACGGCATTGCCGCGCGCATCGTCCCGGCCTTGCGCGAGGTGCTTGCGGACCTGCCGGCCGCGCGTGCGCGCGCCGACGCGGCCAGCGCGCTGTTGCGCGACGAATCGATGCGCGGCGACAGCGCCCTGCGCGCGCGCGACCGTCTGCGCGCTCTGCCGCGTGCGGTCGCACAGCCACGGTCGCCGCCTTCGCGGAGCACGCATGGCCTGATCGTGCTCGGCATGCATCGTTCCGGCACGTCCTGCGTCGCCGGGCTGCTGCAGCTGTTCGGCGCGTACGCGGGCGAACCCGGTTCGTTCCTGCGCAATCCCGCGGAAAATCCGCGCGGCTTCGTCGAACGCGGCGATCTGCATCTGGCCTGCGCCGGCACGCTGCGCCGGCGCGGCGGCGACTGGTCGGCGCCGCTGGGCTGGGACGAGACGGCGCTGCCGGAGGCGCATGCGCAGTGGCGCCGCGACAGCGCGACGATCATCGAGGTGCTCGCGGCGCGGGCGCCCTGGCTGATCAAGGAACCGCGTCTGTGCCTGCTGTTCGGCGAAATCGCCGATTTCGTCGCGCAACCCGTGTTCATCCACGTCGTGCGCGCGCCGAGCGCGGTCGCCGCCTCGGTGCAGCGGCGCGATGGCCTGAGCGCGGCGCAGGCGCTCGCGCTCTGGGAGTACTACAACCATGCCGCTGCGGCGCTGGCCGGCAACGGTCCGGGCATCGTGC
Source organism: uncultured Lysobacteraceae bacterium (assembly GCA_946482585.1). Next base: position 5,922 of record CAMLSI010000093.1, on the reverse strand, counting down.
TGGATTACCATAGCCTGCTGCAGCGGCCGCGCGAGCAGGTGCGGCGGCTGTATCGCCGGCTGCTGGACGCGGGCGTGCGCGGATTGCGCGAGCCGGACGACGAGGAAATCGCCGCGTGGATAGGGCCGGATCTCGCACGTCAGCGTCACGCGCGCATGCCGGCGCCGAGCGGCACGCAGCAGGCGTTGTGGCAGGCGCTGGAGCGGCGCGCGGCGGATGTCGCGGCGCCGCTGCCGGCGCTGTCGGACGACACGGTCGCGCTGCTGCACCGGGTCGGCCAGGAGCATCGCGCGCGCATGCGCGCCGAACAGGAATCGTCATGACCGAAGCAGGAGTCGTTTCGCCGTTGCCGCAGCGCGTCGATTGGGACGGTGCGCAATTGCGTCTCGCGCTCGCGCCGCATGCCGATGTCGACGTTCGCCTCGATGCGCAGCATTACGCGCGGCTGCGCGCCGACGCGAGCGGGCAGGCGCGGCTCGCCCTGCCATTCTCGCCGAGCGGGCACGCGCGCATGAATCTGCAATTGCGCGCCGGCGGCGCGGACTCGGCGACCGTATCGCTGCGTTTCGGCCATCCCGGGCTCGCGCGCGCCGGCGACATCGCACCGCCCGTGCCGCTGCGCGAGCAGGACTACGTCGATGTCGCGGCGAACGCCGGCGCGCTCGCGCGCGAAGTCGCCATCGTCGTTCCGGTCTACAACGCGCCCGAGGCGGTCGCCGCCTGTCTCGATAGCGTGCTGGAGCACACGCGCGGCGCGGCACGGCTCATCGTCATCGACGATGCGAGCACGGACGCGGCGATCGCGCCGCTGCTCTCACGCTATCGCGATCGCCGCGGCGTCGCCGTCCTCGCGAACCAGCGCAACCTCGGATTCACTGCGACCGCGAACCGCGGCATCGCCGCGGCCGGACAGGCCGACGTCGTGCTGCTCAACGCCGATACCGAAGTCGCCGCGCACTGGCTGAGCGGCCTGCGCCGCGCAGCCTGGGCTTCGGCCGATACGGCGAGCGCCACCGCCGTGTCGGACAACGCCGGCGCGTTCTCGGTGCCGGAGCTCGAGCAACACAATCCATTTCCATACGAGTGGACATTTTCCGACGCGGCGCTCGCGCTGCGTCAGCAGGCCGGCAGCGCGTATCCGCGGCTGCCGACCGGGAACGGTTTCTGCCTGTACCTCAAGCGCACCGTGCTCGACGCGATCGGTGCGCTCGACGCGGATGCATTTCCGCAGGGCTACGGCGAAGAGAACGACTGGTGCCAGCGTGCCGAGGCGGCCGGCTGGCGTCACGTGATCGCGGGCGACGTGCTCGTGCGCCACGCGCGCAGCCAGAGTTTCGGCGAGGAGCGTCGCCGCACGCTGGGCGAGGCCGGCATGGCCGTGCTGCGCAGGCGCTGGCCGCGCTACGAGGCCGACGTCGGCGCCAGCCTGTTCTCGCCGCGCCGGCGCGCGCTCGACTGGCGCGTGCGCTGCGCCTATGCCGGGCCGCGCGCGCGGTCGCGGGTGCTGTGCTGGGACGACGCGACGGCGACCGCCGATGTGGCTGCCTATCGCTGCCGGCGCGGGCAGCACGGACTCGAGCTGCAGACGCCGGATGGTGCGCTGCACATCGACGAACGCCTCGCCGATGCGACGGTCACGGCCGCCTGCAGCGAGGCGGAGTGGAGCGCGAGTTTCTCGCGTCTGCTGCAGAAGCACGCGATCGATCGCATCCTGGGCGCGCTGCCGCCGGCTTTCGCGCGCGTCGCCGCGCTGCTCGCGATCGACACCGACGCCGCGGCTGCGCCGCGCCCGTTCGGGAGCGGCGGATGAGCCTGCGTGCGCTCGTGACCGGCGCCGCCGGCCAGGACGGCGCCTATCTGTGCCGCGACCTTCTCGCCGCGGGTTGCGAGGTGCATGCGGGACTGCGTCCGCACTGGAACGACGACACGCTCTGGCGCCTGCGCGAACTCGGCGCGCTCGGTCATCCCGCGCTCCATCTGCTCGGGCTCGACGTACGCGACGCATCGGCGTGCGCCGCGGCGATCGAACGCGTGCAGCCGCACCAGCTGTTCCACCTGGCTGCGGTGAGCAGCGTCGCACAGGCGCAGGCCGATCCGCTCGAGGCGATCGCGAGCAACGGCAACGGCGCCGTGCACCTGCTCGAGGCCGTGCGTCGGCATGCCCCTGCCGCGCGCGTCGTGCTCGCATCGAGTGCGGAGATCTTCGCGCCGCGCGCCGGCGTCATCGACGAAACCTGCGCGTGGCAGGCGCGACATCCCTACGCAGTGTCGAAACTGCTCGCGCACACGGCGCTGCGCTGCTACCGCGACACCTACGGCCTGCACGCCAGCGCCGCGATCCTGTTCAACCACGAATCGCCGCTGCGCGGCAGCGCGTTCGTCACGCGCAAGATCGCGGCCGCCGCCGCAAGCCGGGCCGAAGGCCGGGCTGACGTGCTGCGCCTCGGCAATCTCGATGCGGAACGCGATTTCGGCTACGCCCCCGACTACGTCGCCGCGCTGCGCGCGCTCGCTGCGCTCGGGTACTCCGACGATTTCGTGATCGCGAGCGGGCGCAGCGCCTCGATACGCGAATTCGCGACCCGCGCCTTCGCCGCCGCCGGTATCCCACTGGACTGGCGCGGCACGGGTCACGACGAGTACGCGGTCGATGCGCGCGACGGCAGCCGCTGCATCGTCGTCGACCCCGATCTGCTGCGTCGTGCCGACGCGCCGGTACTGCGTGGCGATCCGGCGCGGGCGCGGCGCGAGCTCGGGCTCGTCGACAGCATCGATACGGCCGGCCTCGCGGCGCTGCTCGTCGCGGCGGAACGTCGCCGCCTCGCGCGGAGCGCGCGCGCATGAGCGCCGCGCCGCTGCGCGTGATCCTCAACGTCGATGCGATCAGTGCGCCGCTGACCGGCATCGGCGTCTATACGCGCGAGCTCGCGCTCGGCCTGGAACGCGCGCCGGAACTCGACGCGCTCAAGCTGTTTTCGGCCTATCGCTGGGTCGCCAATGGCGACCAGGCGTTCCAGGTCAATCGCACGATCCAGAGCGTGCGCCGCGTGCTGCCGTTCAAGCGCGCCGCGCTCGAAGGCTATACCGCGTTGCGTGCGATGCTGTTCCGGCGCAGCGCGCGCCACCTGACCGATCACGTGCTGCATGCGCCGAACTTCGTGCTGATGCCGTTCGACGGCCCCTGCGTCGCGACCGTGCATGACATTTCCTATCTGCGCTATCCGCAGTTCCATCCGGTCGAGCGCGTGCGCTTTCTCGAGCGCCATCTGCCGCCGACGCTCGCACGCGCGGATGCGCTCATCGTCGATTCGGCCTACGTGCGTGACGAGCTCGTCAACGTGCTCGGCGTGGATGCGACGAAACTGCACGTCGTGCCGCTCGGCGTGGACGCGGCCTTCCAGCCGCACGACGAAGCCTCGGCGCAGGCGGTGCTGGCCGCGCACGGCCTGCGCTGGCGCGGTTATCTGCTCGTCGTCGCGACACAGGAACCGCGCAAGAATCTCGAACGCCTCGTCGATGCGTACGCGGCGCTGCCCGACGCGGTGCGCGCGCGGTTGCCGCTGGCGGTGGTCGGCGCGCGCGGCTGGCTCGACGCGACGCTCGCGCGCCGTATCGATCCGCTGGAACGCCGCGGCGACGTGCGCCGGCTCGGGTTCGTCGCGGATGCGGACCTGCCGGCGATCTATGCGTCCGCGGCGGGCTTCGCGTTTCCGTCACTGTACGAAGGTTTCGGCCTGCCGCTGCTCGAGGCCATGGCGAGCGACATACCGGTGCTGACCTCGAATGCCGCATCGATGCCCGAAGTCGTGGGCGATGCGGCGCTCTGCGTCGATCCGTTCGATGTCGACGCGATTCGCGACGGCCTGCGGCGCCTCGTCGACGACGAGGCCTGGCGCGCGCAGGCCGTGCCGGCCGGACTCGCGCAGGCGGCCGGATACACCTGGTCGCGCACGGTAGCGGCGACGCTGGAGGTCTATGCCGCGGCGCGCGCGCGCGCCGGCACCGTCGCGACGCCGCTCGCGCATCAGCGCATGGGCGCTGCGTCAGAGCCGGCACGTGCCGCCGTCGTGCTGGTCAACTACAACACGGCCGACCGCAGCCTGCGTTGCGTGGCGTCGCTGCACGGGCTGGCCGGCCGCATACGCCTGATCGTCGTCGACAGCGGTTCGCGCGCCGACGATCTCGCCGCGCTGCGCACGGGGCTCGCGCAGGCGTGGCCGACGGCCGAGCTGATCGCGAGCCCGATCAACATCGGCTTTGCGGCCGGCTGCAATCGGGCGATCGCTCGCGCGCTCGCCGAAGCGGCGATCTCGCACGTGCTGCTGCTCAACAACGACGCGGTCGCGACGCCGGCGCTCGAGGCGTGGCTGCTCGATCATGTCGAAGGCCGTGCCGACGCCGACCTCGCGGGCGGGCGCGTGCTCAAGCTCGGCGGCGAGGACGTGGATTCGCTCGGCATCGCGTTCTACCGCAGCCTGCTCGCGTCCAACCGGCTCGACATGCAGGATCCGTATTTCGGACCGACCGGCGGCTGCGCGCTGTATGCGCGACGCGTGCTCGAAGCGCTGCAGGCCGCGCACGGCCACCTCTTCGACGAAGCGTTCTTCTGCTATGCGGAAGACACCGACGTGGCCGCGCGCGCGCTGCTGCTGGGCTTCACGCCGGCCTATACCGACGCCGTGCTCGCGCGTCACGAGGGCCAGGCATCGAGCGGTGGCGGGTTCAATGATTTCGTGCTCTATCACGGCATCCGCAATTCGCTCTGGATGCTCCTCAAGTGCGTGCCGGCCAGCGTGATCCTGCGTCACTTGCCGTCACTGGTCGCGATTCATGCGGGCATCGTGTTGCGCCATGGTCTGCGCGGCAAGCTGCGCGTCGTGTTCCGGCTGTATCGCGACGCGTTGCGCGGAAGCCTGCGGATGCTGCGGCAGCGGCGGCGAATCCAGCGCACGCGTCGCATCGACGCCGGGGAGTTCGCGCGTCATGTGAGTGCACGCTTCTACGATCGCGGCTACGTGCGCAACGCGCTGCGCGATCTCTGGGCGGCCGTACGCAGGAGCGGATGACGCGGCGCGAGCGGGCGGCGCACCGGCGAGGCTAGCTCGCCGGTTGCAGCCGGATCCGCCCGGCCTCCGGTCATTTCGTCGAAAATTTCGCGCTGCCGGTCACGGTTTCGCTGCCGCTGCTCGAACCCGCCGTCGCGGACTCGCGCTGCGGATCGAAGCCGGTACGCAACAGCACGTCGCCGACGTTGGTGATGTCCGAGGTCTCGCGCGCGCCGAGCGGTTCGCGCAGCGCGATGGCGCCGCTCGATACTTCGGGCTTGGCCGGTTTTGCCGCGGCGCGCGTGAGATCCAGGCGTGCGATGGCGTCGAACGGGTCGCGCGGATCGGCGATGTAGCCGCGTACCTCGGCGGCCTCATCGCGCACCGATGCGGGCGGCTCGGGCAGCGTGAAACGGCCGCCGAGCACCGCGAAACGCATGGAATGCAGCGGCTTGCCCTCGCGGTCGAGCCAGCTGATTTCCGCCATGCCGCGGAACGCGCGGCGATCGATCTGCGCTTCGATCGCGTCGGGTCCGAACGGGCGCGGCACGCGCGTGAAGCGGAACTCGCCGTCGGGCCGTTCCAGCACGACGGCAGGGTCGCCGAGCAGGTTGTAGGTCTCGACCAGCGTAGCGTCCTCGACCGCGTTCTTGCCGGCGACGATGGATTCGCCGATCGTGCGGCCCGGCTTGATCAGCTCGCCGACGATGGCTTTGCTGTATTCGGCCGACGGCGAATTGCGCCATGACGCCGCGAACACCGCTATCGCGCCGCGATCGGGCTCGCGCAGGAAACGTTCGCCGATCGAGTCTTCGGTCGGATTGTCGAACGGCGCCGAATAGCAGGTCATCGACAGCACCATCGGCAGCCGCCGGCC
>CAMLSI010000092.1 GCA_946482585.1 uncultured Lysobacteraceae bacterium | reverse complement strand
GTTCGCCGGCTTCTATGCCGGTGCCGACTTCAAGTTCGGCAGCCTCTCCGGCGGTGCCCAGTCTCCGGTGCCGGGCATCGGCTACTGGAACTTCCGTCCCGACGGTCTGAAGATCCAGTCCGACGCGGAAACGCTCTGCTACGTGCTCGGTGCCGACGGCGTGCGCAAACTCAGCGCGGGCCTGTTCAACGACAGCTTCGACGTCGACATGCCGGATGCGAGCATCGCGACGAGCGTCGTCGCGCTGCCGAGCTTCAGCAACGCGTACTACACCTATTACATCGACGTGCGCATTCCGGCCCAGTTCTCGGGCATGAAGTACCGCGTGCGCGACGGCTTCGACGGTTCCATCTTCGCGACCGGCGCGTCGCGTTACTGCCCGGCGCAGCCGATCGGCGGTACGCAGTGCGACATCGCAACGATGATCTACGACAATCTCGACGTGCCGCTGGTCGTGCCGCCGGGCGGCGTCGCCCAGCGTTATATCGTCCAGCGCCCGCTCGCGAACGGCGTGCAGATGCCGGCCGACACGTCGGCGGCCATCACGTATGCCGCGCTGTTCCTCGCCGACGGCGCCGAAAACAATCTCGGCAACAACGTATCGGCCGGACGCGGCGCGCTGTCGGATCTGGCGCCGACCATCATTGCCCAGAGCGACATGGTGCCGAACCTGGCCGAGGGCACGGGTGCGACGAATCTGAGCTTCGTGCTGACCGACGACTCGACCGAGTCCGGTCAGTCGCTGCTGAACGCCAGCGTGACGATCGATTTCAACGGCAATCTCGTGCCGGCGACGAACGTGAGCTGTCAGCAGCTCGAAACGCCGTTGCCCGGCGAAGTCGTCAGGCGTACCTGCCGCTTCGACATACCCGAATTCGATCCCGACTTCGCGACCGACTCTTCGACGCCCGGCACCTATGCGCCGGGCGTTCACGCATCGGTGCTGATCACCGCCACCGATCCGCGCGGCCAGCAGTCGACGAAGAGCGTGGCGTTCCACGTCGTCGCGTCGGAAAACGATGCGCCGACGTTCACCCTGACGTCGCTCGCCGTCGAGGATCCGGACAAGGTGCCGACACTGGTGTGCAACCTCACCGGCGAAGGATTCTCCGAGCAGTGCCTCGGCGACATCGTGAACTTCATGACCCAGCTCAGCGGCGGCCCGGCGCGGGCATACGACGAGAACGCCACGCAGTGGACGTTCTTCGCCGGCGTCGGCGGCGACAACAAGCTGAGTTGCACCGGTTCGTCGCCGTCGATCTTCGCGACGCAGATTCCGGGAGGCCTGCAGAGCCCGAAGGTGCTCGTCAGTGGCCCGTCGGTCACGCTCGACTATGTGTTGAACGGTACCCAGACCGGCACCGCCGATTGCAACATCGTCCTGGGCGATGCCGGCTATCCGTCGGGTCACAGCTATGCGCAGAAAGTGCAGCCGTTCCGCATCCGCGTCGTCCAGTAGGCGCTCCTCGATTCTCGCGAAGAACCCCGGCTCGTCCGGGGTTTTTTCGTTATGCCCTCGCCGATCCCGGTGCGCGGATCGGCTCCGCTACAATCGGCCGGTGAAGCGCACTCTTTCGACCGCCAGTCTCGAGCAATGGATCGATGCCCGACGGCGACTCGCGCCGCTGTCGGCGGAACTGGAGCAGGCCTGCGCAAGGCTGGCCGCGTTGTCGGCCGAGCTCACCGATGCCGACACGCGTCTGGTCGATCTCGCAGTGACGCTGCAATTGCTCGGCGATCTGGGGCTCGACGACGAAACCCTTGCCGCGACCATCGTCTACGAGCTCGACCGCCTCGGCGAAGCGGCGGCGGCCGCTCCGCCGTCGGCGGCGCGCGGCGCCGGCCTGCAACTGCTGGTCGACGGCCAGATCGCTGCCGAGAAAGTCTGGGCGCTGCATGCGGCGCGCGGCGCCCATACGAGTGCCGAAGGCTTGCGCCGGCTGCTGCTCGCGATCGTGCGAGACCTGCGCGTCGTGTTCATTCTGCTGGCGCGCCAGCTCGCGCGCCTGCGCGCGGCGGATCGTCTCGACGAGACACAGCGGCGCGCGCTCGCGACGATGACGGCGGACATCCATGGACCGCTCGCGAACCGTCTCGGCATCTGGCAGCTCAAGTGGGAACTCGAGGATCTCGCGTTCCGCCTGTCGCAGCCCGAAACCTACAAGCGCATCGCGAAGCTGCTCGACGAGCGTCGCGTCGATCGCGAGACCTACATCGCGACCGCGCTCGCGCAGTTGCGCGCGGCGCTCGCCGAAGCCGGCATCGCCGCGGACGTCGCCGGCCGGCCCAAGCACATTTATTCCATCTGGAAAAAAATGCAGCGCAAGGACGGCGACTTCGGCGCGCTCTACGACATTCGCGCGGTCCGGCTGCTGGTGCGCGACGTGCCGGCCTGCTACGCCGCGCTCGGGGTCGTTCATTCGCTCTGGCCCTACGTGCCCGGCGAATTCGACGACTACATCGCACGGCCGAAGGGCAATCACTATCAGTCGCTGCATACCGCCGTGGTCGGGCCCGAGGGCAAGACGCTCGAAGTGCAGATCCGCACGCACGACATGCATGCGCATGCGGAACTCGGCGTCGCGGCGCACTGGCGCTACAAGGAAGGCGGTGGCGGCGATGCCAGCTTCGAACGCAAGGTCGCGTGGATGCGTCAGCTGCTCGACGCGAAAGAAGAGGGCGACGACGACTCGGCGCTGCTCGCGGGACTGCGTACCGACCTGCACGAAGACCGCGTCTATCTGCTGACGCCGCGCGGCGAGGTCATGGATCTGCCGCGCGGCGCCACGGTGCTGGATTTCGCGTATCACGTGCACACCGACGTCGGGCATCGTTGTCGCGGCGCGAAGGTCAACGGCCGCATCGTACCGCTGACGTTCCAGCCGGCCAGCGGCGACCGCATCGAAATCCTGACGGCGAAGGAAAAGGCGCCGCGCCGCGACTGGCTCAGCGCGCAGCACGGTTTCCTGACCACGCATCGCGCGATCGAAAAGGTGCGCACCTGGTTCAAGCGCGTCGATCTCACGGCAAACCTGAGCGCGGGCCGTGCGATCCTCGACAAGGAACTCAAGCGCCTCGCGCTCAGCAACGTCGAACTCGAGTCGCTGCCGCCGCGCTTCAACCACCGACAGCTCGACGATTTCCTCGTCGCGCTCGCGCTCGGCGACATCAGCGCGGCGCAGGTCGCGCGCGCGCTGCACGAGATGGTCGCGCCGCCGAAGCCGGCGGCCGCGCCGGCGTTGCGGCCGCCCAAGTCCGGCACCAAGGACGCGCTGACCATCGACGGCGTCGGCAACCTGTTGACTCAGCTCGCGCGTTGCTGCCAGCCATTGCCGGGCGACGCGGTCCTGGGCTTCATCACGCGCGGTCGCGGCGTCAGCGTGCACCGCGCCGATTGCACGAGCCTCGCGCGGCTGCGCGTGCGCGACCCGAGCCGTGTGATCGAGGTGGAATGGGGCAACCGCCGCGAACAGGCCTATGAAGTCGACGTGCTCGTCAAAGGCTACGATCGCAAGTGGCTGCACAAGGACATCACCAACGTGATCGCCTCGGCGAATGCGCACCTGCTTGCCGTGAACACGCGCGTCGATCCCGTGTCCGGACTCGCGACGATGAATTTCGCGCTGCGCGTGACCGACTACGGTCAACTGTCGAGTCTGCTCGGCAAGCTGGCGGCCGTGCCGAACGTGATCGAGGCGCGGCGGCTCGCGTAGCAGGCCGTTACAGGGCACTGAGCCGGGCGCAGTCCGCATTGAAGGCCCGGCGCCCGTGCGGCTATGCTCGCCGCGGCTTCCACTGCACGGAGAAAATCGTGACGGATCTTGTGTCCACGCCGACTGGCACGCGGAAGCCGGCCACGCCGTAGCTTCGCTGCGCGTCGCTGCCGACGCGTCCGCTTCCTGCCGTTCCAGTCCCGCTTTCGCGCCGGACGTGCGTTCGCACGGCCGGGCTTTTGCGCTCGCGCGTCGCGCGACTTCTGCACCGGCATGGACACCCATGAACTCATTCGATTTTCCGTCCGCCGACGATGGCTGGACCGCGTTTTTCTCCACGCAACTCACCTGTGACGAACTGACCGCGACGACGCCGGCACGTGTCGTCGCCGTGCATCGCGACCGCATCGTCGTCGCTGCCGTCGGCGGCGAGCAGTCGCTCGCACCGTTTCGCGCCGGCTCCGGCGAGACCGATGCGGCGACCGTCGGCGACTGGCTGCTGCTCGACGTCGCCACGCGACGTGCGTTGCGCCTGCTGCAGCGACGCAGTCTGTTCCAGCGCCGTGCCGCGGGCCGCGGCCGCGAACGGCAGCTCATCGCCGCGAATGTCGACACGTTGTTCGTGGTGTCCTCCTGCAATCAGGACTTCAATCCCGCACGTCTGGAGCGCTACCTGTGCCTCGCGCGAGACGCCGGCGTGCAGCCCGTCGTCGTGATGACCAAGGCCGACTTGTGCGATACGTCCGCGGATTACGTGCGTGAGGCGGCGCGACTGCTGCCGCAGCTCGTCGTCGAAACCGTCGACGCGCGCGATGACGCGGCCGTGCACCGCCTGCGCGTCTGGTGCGGTGCCGGCAGCACCGTCGCGCTGCTCGGTTCGTCCGGCGTCGGCAAATCGACGCTCGTGAACACATTGGCGAGCTGCCAGCTGTCGACGCAACCCGCGCGCGCCGACGACGACCGGGGCCGACACACGACGACGGCGCGGGCGCTGCACCGGCTGCCGGGCGGAGGCTGGCTGCTGGACACGCCCGGCATGCGCGAACTCGCTCTCGCGGATGTCGACGACGGCATAGCCGCCGTGTTCGACGACGTACTGACGATTGCCGCGCGCTGCCGCTTCGGCAACTGTCGCCACGACGGCGAACCCGGTTGCGCCATCGGTTCGGCGATCGCGGCGGGGGAGCTCGATCCGGCACGGCTGCGGCGCTGGCGCAAGCTCGCGGCGGAGGCGGCCGTCAACGCCGAAAGTCCCGCCGAGCGCCGTGCGCGCGAACGCGCCTTCGGCAAGATGGCGCGGCACGTAATGGAGCACAAGCGCCGGCAACGATCCGACTGAGCCGGTCGCAGCGCTGCCGGCGGCGATGCTGCGCCGCCGGCAGCGCCCGACCCGGGCTGCTATGCTTCGCGCACCGCTGCCTGCGCGGTGTCACGGTCCCAGCTGACGCATGATCGATATTCCCGGTTACCGTGTAGTGCGCCAGCTCGGACGCGGCGGCATGGCCACGGTGTACCTGGCCATACAGGAATCGGTGGACCGTGAAGTCGCGCTCAAGGTCATGTCGCCGACCTTGCTGGCCGATCCCACGTACGGCGAACGTTTCCTGCGCGAAGCGCGCATCGCGGCGAAACTGCATCATCCGCACGTCGTGGGCATCCACGATGTCGGCCGGCACGGCGACTATTTCTATATCGCGATGGAGTACATCTCCAACGGCCCCGTGCTGCACGAAGACGGCAAGCCGCGCGACGTGCCGTTCACGCTGCGCGTCGTGCGCGAGATGGCGAAGGCGCTGCACTACGCCAACAGCAAGAGTTTCGTGCACCGCGACGTCAAGCCCGACAACATCCTGCTGCGCGAGGACGGCTCGGCCGCGCTGACCGATTTCGGCATCGCGCGCGCGAACGATTCCGCGACGCGCATGACGCGTACCGGCGCGGTCGTCGGCACGCCGCACTACATGAGTCCGGAACAGGCGCGCGGCCGTGCGCTCGACGGACGCTCCGATCTCTACAGCCTCGGCATCGTGATGTACGAACTGCTGGTCGGACGCGTGCCGTACCACGCCGAAGACTCGCTCGCGGTCGGCATCATGCACATCACGCAGCCGCTGCCGCAGCTGCCGCCCGAATTCAGGGCGCTGCAGCCGCTGCTCGACCTACTGCTCGCGAAAGAGCCGGAGCAGCGTTTCCAGGACGGCGCCGCAGTCGCGGCCGCGATCGAAACCATCGAGCGGCGCATGGAGCGCGGCGAACTCGCCGAGCTGGCGCGCGGCCGCGCCGGGTCGGCGCCGACGCTCGCATTGCCGACGGTGACGCCGCCCGAATCGCGCGGTCGTGCCGATGCACACACGCGCTCCGAGCCGCATTTCGGCCGCATCGACATCGTCGACGCCCAGCCGCAGCGCAGCGGCCGGCCGGAAGCGCGCCGCGCGCGAGCGCGCGGCCCCGGGCGCTGGATCTTCGCCGGCGCCGTCGTGATGCTGCTCGGCGTCGGCGCGTTCGCACTCTGGCGCAATCAGGACAGACTGCGTGCGCTGCTGCCGCGCACCGAACTCAACGACGTGCTCGCGCGCGCCGACGGCGCGCTCGCGCGCGGCCAGCTCAGCGGCAGCAGCGACAGCGCACGCGAGCTGTTCGAGTCCGCGCGCGTCATCGATCCCGACAACGACATCGCGCGCGCGGGCCTGCGCCGCGTCGGCGAAGCATTGGTCGCCGAAGCGGCCGCGGCGACGCAGCGCCGCGATTTCGCCGTCGCGCATGCGCGCCTCGCCGATGCGCGCGCATTGCTCGCCGGCGGCGCCGCCGTGGAGCAGGCCGCGACTGCCCTGAAACAGGCCGAGGCGGCCAACACCGAGATTGCCGGACTGTTCGACCAGGCCGAAGCCGCGCTGGCTGCGGGCAAGCTGATCGAGGCCGGCGGCGCGATCGATCTGTATCAGCGCGTGCTCGCTTCCGAGCCCGGCAACGCACCGGCCCAGGCCGGGCTTCGCAAAGCCGGCGCGGCGCTCGCCGCGCAGACGCGCGAATTGTTGAATCAGGGAAAAGTGGACGATGCGGCAGCGCGGATCGAGGCGATCGCGCGCGCGGTGCCGAACGACCCGGTGCTGCCGACCTTGCGCGCCGAGCTGACCGCGGCGCGCGCCAACACCGGTGCGGCGCTCGATGCGCAGCTCAGGCGCGCGCAGGAACTGCTGCGCGCCGGCCGTGTCGCCGGCGACGGCGAGGACACCGCGCTGGCGCTCTACAAGGCCGTGCTCGCGCGCGATCCGAACAATGCCAGGGCGCGCACCGGATTGAGTCAGATCGCACAGGCGCTGGTGGTGCAGGCCAACGCGGCGATCGAGGAAAGCAATCCGACTGCGGCGGACCGGCTGCTGCGGCAGGCCGAGCCGCTGGCGCCGGGTTCGGCCGACATCGCCGCGGCGCGCGGGCAGTTGCGCGAACTGCGCGAACGTCTCGACATCGCCGCATCGCGGCCGGCCCTGACGCCGGAACAGCAGCAGAAGCTCGCGGCGCATCTCGCCGCCGCGGACAAGGCCGCGCAGGACGGCAACCTGATCCTGCCGCCGGGCAGTTCGGCCTACGACAGATACCGCGCGGCGCTGGCGCTCGACGGCACGAATGCCAAGGCGCTGGCCGGGTTGCAGAACCTGCCGCAGATCGCGCGCGACCAGTTCAACATCGCCATCGGGCAGCAGAAGCTCGAGCGCGCGCGCGACTTCGTCGACACGCTGGAACAGCTCGCACCCGCGGATGCGAGCCTGCCGACCCTGCGCGCGCGGCTCGCCGAATCGCTGCTGGATGAAGCCGAGCAGCGCCTGAGCCAGAACCGGCCCGGCGACGCGCGGCGCGCGCTCGACGCGGCACGCAGCCTGAGCCCGACCAATCCGCGGCTCGGCGTGCTCGAACAGAAGCTGCGCGATCCCGGCCGCGGCGACGGCTGATGCGGCCGCCCCCGGATCGCGCTGCGACGGACTCGCGCTGACATGTGTCTGTTGCTCGTCGCCGTCGATGCCGTTCCGGGACGTCCGTTGCTGCTGCTCGGCAATCGCGACGAGTTCCATGCGCGCGCGAGCGCCGCCGCCGCGGCGTGGCCGGACACGCCCGGCGTCATCGGCGGACGCGATCTGGAAGCCGGTGGCAGCTGGCTCGCCGTGCACGAGAACGGACGCATGGCGGCGGTCACGAACATCCGTCTGCTCAACGTGCAGCGCGGGGCGCGCTCGCGCGGCGATCTCGTGCGCGAATTCGTCGCGGGCACCATGAGCGCCGCGAACTATGCCGCCGCGTTGCAGCGGAGCATTGCCGACTACGCGCCGTTCAACCTCGTCGTCGCCGATCGTGACGAGGCCTGGTGTCTCGAAAGCCCGACCGTGCAGGCGCAGCGACTGCATCCGGGCGTGCATCTCGTCAGCAACGGCCCGCTCGACGCGCCATGGCCGAAGATGCAGCGGCTGCGCGGGCTCTTCGAGCAGGCACTCGCTGCCGGCGCCGGCGATGCGGCGCTGCTCGACCTGCTCGCGGACACGCGGCAGCCCGACGATGCGAACCTGCCGCTGACCGGCGTGGGCCTGGAGCGCGAGCGCTTCCTCGCGCCGATCTTCATTCGCGGCGACACCTACGGTACGCGGGCGAGCACGCTGGCCGTCCGCGACGAGACCGGCCGCGTGTCGTTGCAGGAGCGCCGCTTCGGACCGGGCGGTGTTCCGCTGCGGTAGCTTGCGCAGGTTTTGCTCCGTCGCTGCGCCTCATCCCGCATCCGCTGCGGCGCGCAGTTGTGCAATGTCTGGTTTTGTCATTCCGAACAATGCGCGCATGACGCGCGTCGAGCGTTCCCGGTCGGGGCCGGACAGCAGTTCGTCGAGCACGTGCGGCACGATCTGCCAATTGAAACCGAATTTGTCCTTGAGCCAGCCGCACTGCACGGGCCGTCCGCCGTCGGCGATCAGCGCGTTCCAGTAGCGATCGATCTCGGCCTGCGTGCTGCAGTCGACGACGAGCGACACGGCTTCGGTGAACGGAAACTGCGGGCCGCCGTTGATGGCTTCGAAGCGCTGACCCTCGAGCTCGAAGTGGACGACCATCACCTTGCCCGCATGCTCGGGGCGTTCGTCGCCGTAGTAGAGCGTGCGCACGACGCGCGAGTTCGGGAAGATGCCCAGATAGTGCGCGACCGCCTCTTCGGCATTGAAATCGAACCAGAGGCAGGTGCTGATCTTCTGCATGGCGGCAGTCCCCGTCGGGCTTCGATGGCGCCAGCCTGTCGATCGGTTCGTTAAACGCGCGTGTCGACGGTGTGAGGCGGCCGGTAGTGCGGGTCACTCCGCGGCGGATTCGCCGCTGCAGCGCCGCCCGGGCGCGCGTTTGAACCGGCAGGCTTGCGCCGCGCGACCGTCGCGCGCGATTTGCCGCAGTGCCAGTATCCGTGCCCGTCGAGGTTTTCGCGGGCGAGAAGGGCGGGTTCGATAAACGAAAAAGGCCGGCGGTGTGCCGCCGGCCTTCGATGTTCTCGCCGCCGGGCTCGTTCCGGCCCGGCGGCGTTGCCTCGATTACGGCTTGGCCAGGCCGAATGCGTTGAGGATGAACGCGTAGACGTCGGCGGTTTCGGCGATCTGCTTGGCCGTGGGCTTGCCCTGGCCGTGGCCGGCGCGTACGTCGATGCGGATCAGCTGCGGCTTGCCCTTCGGATTGGCCGCCTGCATGGCCGCGGCGAACTTGAAGCTGTGCGCCGGGAATACGCGATCGTCATGGTCGCCGGTCGTGATCAGCGTGGCCGGATAGGCGACGCCCGACTTGATGTTGTGCAGCGGCGAGTAGGCGCGGATCGCGGCGAACTCGTCGGCGTTCAGCACCGAACCGAAATCGGATTCCCAGGCCTTGCCGATCGTGAATTCGCGGAAGCGCAGCATGTCGAGCACGCCGACCGCCGGCACGGCCGCGGCGAACAGTTCGGGGCGCTGCAGTTCGACGGCGGCGACGAGCAGGCCGCCGTTGGAACCGCCGCGGATCGCGAGGCGCTGCGGCGACGTGTACTTTTCCGCAATCAGGTATTCGGCGGCTGCGATGAAATCGTCGAATACGTTCTGCTTCTTGAGCTTGATGCCGGCCTCGTGCCACTCGCGGCCGTACTCGCCGCCGCCGCGCAGGTTGGCCACCGCGAACACGCCGCCCTGGTCGAGCCACGTCGCGATGCTGGCGGAGAAGTTCGGCACCTGCGGGATGCGGAAACCGCCGTAGCCGTAGAGGATGGTCGGGTTGCTGCCGTCGAGGACGAGATCCTTCTTGCCGGTCACGAACATCGGTACGCGCGTACCGTCCTTGCTGGTGTAGAACACCTGGCGCGTTTCGTACTGCGACGGATCGAACGCCATCGTCGGCGCGTGCAGCAGCGTGCTCTTGCCCTTGGTCAGGTCGTAGCGGTAGATCGAGGTCGGCGTCGTGTAGCTCGCGAAGCTGTAGAACGCCTGCTTGTCGCCCGGGCGGCCTTCGAACGTCGCGACTGTGCCGATGCCCGGCAGTTCGATGTCGCCCTTGGCCTTGCCGTCCAGACCGAAGCGGCGCAGGCGCGAGCTCGCGTCGTGGAGGTAGTTCAGCACGAGCTGGCCGCCGACGAGGTCGGCCGACTGCAGCGAGTCGTCGGTCTGCTCGACGACGGTCTTCCAGTTCTTGCGTGCCGGCTTGGCCAGGTCGATCGCGACGATGCGGCCGCGCGGAGCTTCGTCGTCGGTGCGGAAATAGAACTTGGTTCCGACGTTGCCGACGTATTCGTACTCGGCCTTCCACTCGCCGATGAGTTCCTTCAGCGCCGCGTTCTTGCCCTTGGCCTTGAGATCGCGATAGAGGACGAGGTTCTTGCGTTCGGTGCCCTGGCCGACGTCGACCAGCAGGTAGCGGCCGTCTTCGGTCGCATTGGCGGCAAAGCTGTAGTCGGGCTGGTCCTTGCGCTCGTAGACGAGTTCGTCGTCGGCCTGCGGCGTGCCGATTTTGTGGAAATAGAGTTTCTGGAACTCGTTCTTGGCCTTGAGCGCGTTCTCGCCCTGCGGCTCGTCGTAGCGGCTGTACCAGAAGCCCTTGCCGTCGCGGCTCCAGTCGACGGTCGAGAACTTGACCCACTTCAGCACGTCTTCGGTCGGCTGGCCCTTGGCCACGTCGAGCACGCGCCACTCTTCCCAGTCCGAACCGCCGCTCGACAGGCCGTAGGCCATGTACTTGCCGTCGGCGCTGAAGGCGGTGTCCTTGAGCGCGACCGTGCCGTCGGTCGACAGGCTGTTCGGATCGAGCAGCACGCGGCCGTCGCTCTCGGGCTTGTCGGCGACGTACAGCACCGACTGATTCTGCAGGCCGTCATTCTTGAACCAGAACCACTGCTTGCCTTCGCGCGACGGAACGCCCCAGCGGTTGAAGTTCCAAATTTCGGTCGCGCGTGCGGCGATACGGTCGCGGCCCGGGATTTTCGCGAGGTGGGCCGAGGTCACGTCGTTCTGCGCCTTGATCCAGGCGGTCGTTTCGGCCGAGTCGAGGTCCTCGAGCCAGCGATACGGATCGGCGATTTCCACGCCGTGATAGGTGTCGACCTGGCCGACTTTCTTGGTGACGGGATATACGACGCGATCGGCGGACGATTCCTTCTTGACCGGCTGGCAGGCGGTCGCCAGCAGCAGGGCAGGAACCAGGATCAAGGGCAGGCGCATGGGCGCTAACTCCGGCAGGGACGGACAAAACCGCGACGATAGGGCGCGCGCGTTCGCGCGTCCAGTAGCTGAACAGAATCCCATGACGGAATGGGCATTCACCGCGCCCCGCGGGCCTTGCGGCACGCGGTCGTGGCGCTGCCGCCGTGTCCGCAAAATCGCAAAAGCGGACATTGGACGCGATGTCCCAATCCGGTCAGCCCGCTCCGGTCAGCCCCATTCAGGCTCGCAGAACGGCGCCGCGGCGGCGCCGTGGGCGATGGCCGCTACTCCGATCGGGTCAGGAATTCGGCGCGCCCGTAAGGGCCGCTGCCGGCACGGCCATCGCGAATCCAGTCGATCACGAGGGCGTGGTAACCCTCGGCGACGCGGGTGCGTTCCCGCGAACCGTCGGCGGCTTCGACGAACTCGAGCATGCCGTGGTCGGTGCCGGGAAATTCGACGAGGGTGACGCGGCCGCCGGCCTGTGCGACCGACAGCAGCCGCGCGCGCGTTTCCTCGGGCGGGGCTTCGCGGTCGGCGCCGGCGAGCACCCAGAGCAGGGGTGTCTTCAGCGCATGCAGGGTCGGCACCGGATCGTGGCGCCAGCTCGTGCCCTCGTCGTAGAGCGGTCCAATCCAGCGCAGCAGAAAGGCCGGGCGATTGGCGAGCTCCCCGGTGAATTCGCCCTTCATGTCCTGCCACCAGGGCTCGCGGTCGTATTTGTCCCTGACCGCGGCGAGCGCGTCGTAGCCGTCGCGGAAGCCCGACGCCATGACCACGGCGGTCGCATCGGTGACTTCCCGCGCTTTGGCGAGAACCTCCGGACCGTGGCCGCGCCGTTTCAGGTCGAGCATGACCTGGTCGCGGTCCTCGGCCAGCGGACTGTCGGCGAGGCCATAGCCGATCGCCACGAACGCCGCGTCGCTGCGCGTGGCGGCCAGCGGCGCTATCCAGCCGGCCTGACTGCCGCCGAAGAAGCCGACGCGTGCGGCGCGTGCGCCGGCGAGCCGCCGCGCTTCCTTCAGTGCCGCGACGGCGTCGTTCGCGAGCCGCTCGAAATCCTGCGTGTAGCGGCCGCTGCTGGCCCCGGTGCCGCGCTTGTCGTAGACGAAGGCGCCGATGCCGTGCGCGGCGAGCAGGCGCGGCAGGTAGGAGTAGGTCAGTGCCGAATAGCTTTCCGAACCGTGCACGAGCACGGCGATGGGTACCGCAGCGTCGCCGGGCGGCAGCACGAGCCGGCCCGCGAGTTCTTCCCCGTCGCCGCGGAACCGCGTGTCCTGCGCGATCAGTTCGACGCGCCGGCCGCCGGCGCCTTCGAAGGTCAGGCCCGGTGCGTCGCAGCGGCCCGGCGTGATCGCGACCGTGTCCGCCGTGACGGTCCAGCCTCGATAGGCCTGCCAGCGGCCGTCGTCACTGCGCCCGAGACGGCCGCTGCGGCCGTCGACGAGCCGCCAGCGCAGCGCGGCGGCGTTGGTCAGCGGCGCGAGATCGACGAGGCGGCCGTCGTCGAGCCGATACAGGCCGACGAGGCAGGCGATCTGCGGCGGAACAGGCTTGTAGTCCGGCCGCGAATACCACCAGCTGACCGCGGCGACGGCGACAAGGAGCAGGACCACGAACACGCGTTTCCAGCGCACGGTGCGACCTCGCTCGTCGATCCGCGGCAGTATCCCACAGCCTCGAAGGCAGGGAATCGGGATTGGGGATTGGGGATCGCAAAGGCAAAAAAGCGAAACGTGCCGTACTCCCGCCGGCTCCTGCGGTTTCCGGTTCCCGGCTGCTCAGCTCACTACGGTGCTGGTCTGATCGCCCTTGCGGCGCTCTTCGACGAGCGGCTTGGCGTGGACGAGGAAGTAGACGTTCTCGGCGATGTTGGTCGCGTGATCGCCGATGCGCTCGATGTTCTTGGCCATGAACAGCAGGTGCGTGCACGGCGTGATGTTGCGCGGGTCTTCCATCATGT
>CAMLSI010000091.1 GCA_946482585.1 uncultured Lysobacteraceae bacterium | reverse complement strand
GGAGACGCCGTTCACGCTGGTCGGATTCGGACTGAAGCTTTTCGCGATCGTCGCGGCGGTCGGATCGATGATGTTCGCGATGCGCGCCCCGACCGAGAAATCCGCGTTGTAGTGGAAGCTCGATCCGGAGAAGTCGTACAGCAAGGTGTTGAGCGTCTGCGACGTGCCGCCGCCGCTGAGTATGCGCACCGTGTACGTCGTCACGACGTTGGCGCCGCCGGTCTTGCCGGCGACGCCGACGCAGGAACGATAGTTCGGACTGTTCGGATCGTTCTGCCAGAGACACGCGTCGGCGTAGAGCTTGTCGTTCGGCGACGTGACGTAAATCGAACTATTCGCCGAATACGTGGTGTTGACGGCGAGCACCTGGAAGATCGTGTTCGGGAAATTGACGAACGCCTCGAACTGCTCGTACCCCTGCGTCGCGGTGCCGCCGCTGACTTCGATCGTGTAGGTGCTGCCGACCACGAGACTCAGCGAGCCGCCGGCTGCGACCGGAGTCAGGCTCGCCGGCGTCGGCCCGTAGCGCAGCCCCGATATCGAATTGCGGTTCTGCGAGATCAGGTGTTCGACGTAGAGCTCGCGCGGCGCCGGCGTCGACGCGGTGCCGGTTCCGTCGGTCGCGGTCACGCGATAGCGTCGCGTCGTATCGAACGCAGCGGCGTTGCGGGTCACGTCGACTTCGAAATAGGCATCGGCGCAACCGCCGGCGCCGATGCTCGGCAACGTGATCGTGCTCTGCGAGCCGGGCCGCAGCGCGACGAATGCGTTGGCCGAGTCCCAGACGAAATTGACCGACACGTTGGTCGTGGCCGTCGTGCTGCAGACGCGCGCGCCGACCGGAAACAGGTGCGGTCCGCTCATGGGATCGTTGCTGTCGAGACCGACGATGTTCCAGGTCAACGGCGTGACGCTGAGTGCGGCGTGTGCCGCCAATGGCGCGAACCCGAGCGCCGACAGAATCGCCGCCAGCGCGAACGCGCGACGGGCACTGCGAATACCCGAACTCATGAATCCCCCGGGGTGGCCTGCAGCCGACACCCCGCAACGGGCGCCGGTTCGCTCGCTGTCCGTCCTCACCGTGCCGGCACCGGCGGAATCGCCGGTATGCAGTCCCTGCAACGCCGCCGGCGGGCGCGCATTCACCGTATGGCCGCGACGGTATCACAGCACCCCGCGGCGGCGGAACGTGTTGGCGATGAAGCAAACGCGGCCTGCCAGGCGGGCTCGGCGGCTATCCGCGGCACCGCACTCCGGCACTTTCCCGGAACGGATATATGTTATCGATCGGCGCGGCCGTGCGATGGTGGAGTAACCACTCGTCGCGTCAGCCCGCCCGGGTAGAAACAAGAATAGAAATCACCATTGCCGCGGATGATGCGAATCGGCAAGCGTATACATGATGACGAAACGCTCTGCCGCCAGACGGAGGAGCGAGGGCGGACCGGTCGACTGCCGGCCACCGCGCCGCACGCCTATTCGCGCATCAGCGTCGACTTGCCGAACAGGCTTTCGACGAGATCCACTGCGAGCTTTGCGGTCATGTTGCGTTTGTCGAACGCGGGATTGAGCTCGACGATATCGAGCGAGCCGACGCGGCCCGTGTCCGCGATCATCTCCATGACGAGCTGGGCCTCGCGGTAGTTCGGGCCGCCGCGCACGCGCGTGCCGACGCCGGGCGCGATCGCGGGATCGAGGAAGTCCACGTCGAAGCTCACGTGCAGATGCGTGTTCGCATCCACGCCTTCGAGCACTTCCTCCATCGCGCGCTTGACGCCGATCTCGTCGATGTAGCGCATGTCGTAGATGTCGAGGCCGACGTCGTGGACCAGTTTCTTTTCGCCCGGATCGACCGAGCGGATGCCGATCTGGCGGATCTGGTCGGGCCGCAGTGCCGGCGCGCTGCCGCCGAGCTCGGTGAGTTCGCGCGGCCCGTAGCCGCAGAGGCAGGCCACCGGCATGCCATGGACATTGCCCGACGGCGTGATCACGTGCGTGTTGAAATCCGCATGCGCGTCGAGCCAGAGCACGCGCAGCTTCTTGCCCTGCTCGGCGCACCAGCGCGCGACGGCCGTGATCGATCCCATCGCCAGGCAGTGATCGCCGCCGAGCATCACCGGCAGGTGCCCCGCGGCGAGTTCGGCGTAGATCGCATCGAGCACGCTGCGATTCCAGGCGACGACTTCGGCCAGATGCCGGTAACCCTGATGCGGCGGCAGCCACGGGTTCATCGGTCCGACGAGATTGCCGCGATCGACGACGCGCAGGCCGCGCGCTTCCAGCGCATGCGAAATGCCGGCGACGCGCAGCGCTTCGGGGCCCATGGACGCGCCGCGGTGACCGGCGCCGATGTCGGTCGGCACGCCGATCAGGGATACGGAAGGATAGGGAGTCATGTCGGCCTCGTGGCGCCGCGATTCGCGGCCGCGGCGGTCGGAAAACCGCAAGGATACCGTTGCGTCGGCAACGGCCGCCAGCAAGCGCGACCGCTCAGGCCGGCGGCAGGTCGTGGTCGGCCGCGTTCCGCAGCGCGGCGATCAGCGCCGCGACCGCACCGGCCAGCGCGGCCGTCATGACTTCCGCACTGGGCTGTACGTCCGTCTCGTCGCCGCGCAGCCATTCGGCGAGACGATGGTCGAGCGGCCGCGCGAGCGCGCCGATCTCGTCGAATCCGTACGCCGGCGCCGAGCCGCTGAGCTTGTGCACCTGCTGCTGGAATTCCACCACCGGCGCGCGCTCGTCCGGGCGCTGCTGCACGCGGTGCCAGTGCCCGAGCAGGTCCTCCGCTTTCTGCGGCAGCGAACGCCAATAGCGCAGCCGCAGCTCGTCTAGCTTGTCCATGGAACCCTGGCGAGGTGACCATACGCTTGCGTTGCCGCGTTGTATCGAAAGCTACGCGCTTAGCGTGCCCGGTTCCAGCGCAGCACACCCGATCGTTACATCTTTTCGCGTGTGCTACGAATTTTCTCCGCGCCGACGCGGACCGCGCCGCGGTGGTAGTGTTGGGCTCCCCCGCAACACGGAGATCGTCATGAGCGGACTGGTCGACGCGGTAATGGCGCAGATCGGCGACAACGAAATCGACGCGATCGCGCAACGATTCGGAATGAGCCCGGGACAGGCGCAGGCGGCCATCGAACAGACCCTGCCTCTGATGGTCGGGGCGATGGCGAAGAACGCTTCCACGCCGCAGGGCGCCCAGGCGCTGCACACGGCACTGGACGACCATGCCGACACGGACCTAGGCGGACTGCTCGGCGGATTGCTGGGCGGCGGCGGCAACGCGGGCGGCGGACTCGGTTCGCTCGGCTCGCTGGCCGAAGCGGTCCTCGGCGGCATGGGCAGCAGCCCGCCGCCGGCGCCGCGCGGCGGCGGGATCGACAGCGGGCTCGGCGGCGCGATCCTCGGCCATATCTTCGGCAACCGGCGCGGCCAGGCCGAACAAGGCCTCGGCCAGACCACGGGCCTCGGCGGCGCCGATGCGGGCCAGCTCATGGCCATGCTCGCGCCCATCGTCATGGCGGTGCTCGCGCGCATGAACCGTCAGAAGGACCTGAGTCCCGGCGGTCTCGGCGAGATGCTCGGCAGCGAAACCCGGCGCACGCGCGAAGCGGGCGGCATCGGCGGCGGCCTGCTGGGCGCGGTGCTCGATCGCGACGGCGACGGCGATGTGGATTTGTCCGATTTGTTGAATGTGGGCGGCAGCGTGATCGCCGCCACGCGGCGTTGACCAACCAAAGGAGCGGATCATGGGACTGTTCGATTTCATGAAAGACGCGGGCGCCAAAGTGCTCGACGCGGTCGCCAACCCGGCCAAGGCGCCCGGGCAGATCAAGGAACACATCGAAAAGGAAATCGGAGTCAAGGACGTCGACGTGCAGTGGGTCGACGGCACCGTCAAGATCAGCGGCGAAGCCGCGACGCAGGCCGACAAGGAACGTCTGATCCTCGCCGCCGGCAACATCAAGGGCGTCGGGAAGATCGACGACAACATCAGCGTCAAGGAAGCCGGCTCCGAAGCGCGCATGTACACCGTCAAATCGGGCGACACGCTCGGCAAGATCGCCAAGCAGTTCTACGGCAACGCCAACGAGTACGAAAAGATCTTCGAGGCGAACAAGCCGATGCTCAAGCATCCGGACAAGATCTATCCGGGGCAGATGCTGCGGATTCCGTAGCGCCGTTCGCGCCACACTGAATCGTTCGCCGTTGCCGCTCTTGCGGGCGGTTTTCTGCAATCGCTGCTGGCATGACGACGCGCGTGAGCGAACCCCATCCCCGCCCAACCCTCCCCGTGAAGGGGAGGGCTTTTCGGGCCGGGAGTCGGGATCGCGATCGGGAGTCGTAAGAACGAAGCGGAACGACCCCTCTCCTCACCGGGGAGGGTTGGGCGGGGATGGGTTTCGCTTCGGCGACCGGCGCGCGTCCGCCGTCTGCTGCGCGCATCCGCCGCACCGATCACCCATCGAACGGCACGCGAGCCAGCGCTCTCGTTTGGCGACACTGCGGCCAACGCTCCCACCAGCACCGAACCATGAACTACGACGCCAATCCGCAACTGTCGCTGCCGGCACGCACCGACATCGACACTGCCGCCGACCGCATCCGCGGACACGTGCGGGTCACGCCGATCGTGCGCCCCGGCACGCGTTTCGCCGGCGTCGACGCCGACATCGTGCTCAAGCTCGAATGCCTGCAGCACAGCGGCTCGTTCAAGCCGCGCGGTGCATTCAACCGCGTGCTGTCGCAGGCACAGCTGCCCGACAGCGGATTGATCGCGGCCTCCGGCGGCAACCACGGCGCCGCCGTCGCCTACGTCGCGCGCGAACTCGGCCTGCATGCCGAAATCTTCGTGCCCGAAATCGCCGCACCCGCGAAGATCGCGCGACTGCGCGACTACGGCGCGACGCTGCGCGTGACCGGCCGCAATTACGCCGAGGCACTCCAAGCCAGCCGTGAACGCCAGCACGCAACCGGCGCGCTCGACATCCACGCCTACGACACGTTCGATGTCGTCGCGGGCCAGGGCACGCTCGCGCGCGAACTCGAACAGCAGGCCGGCGCGCTCGACAGCGTGCTCGTCGCCGTCGGCGGCGGCGGACTCATGGCCGGGATCGCCGCATGGCAACCCACGGGCACGCGCATCGTCGCGGTCGAACCGCAACGCAGTTGCGCGCTGCACGCGGCGCTCCGGCACGGCGAGCCCTGCGACGTCGACGTCGGCGGTGTCGCCGCCGATTCGCTCGGCGCCCGCCGCGTCGGCAGCCTCGCCTTTGCGTTCGCGCAATCGCGCGCCGTCCACAGCGTGCTCGTCGACGACGACGCCATCCTGCGCGCGCAGCGGCTGCTCTGGTCCGAACTGCGTGTCGTCGCCGAACCCGGCGGCGCCACCGCATTGGCCGCGCTGCTCAGCGGCGCGTATCGGCCGCAACCCGGCGAACGCGTCGGCGTGATCGTCTGCGGCGCGAATACCGACCCGGGCCTGGTCGCCTAGCCCGGGCATGATTCCCTCAGCGTGCGGCACGGTCGAACACCGCGGCCCGCGGCGCGGCCATCGCGATGAATCGTCGCCCGCACGCGAACGCCCGCGCTAGCATGGAACCGCGCAGACACGACGAGGTGTTCCGATGGTCACCCTGACACGCCGCGACTTCATCGCCGCCCTCGGCAGCAGCCTCATGGTCCTGCAACATCCATCCGTCGCGCGCGCCGCCGCGCCGCTGCAACGCCCGATTCCGCGCGACGGCAGCCTGCTGCCGGCGATCGGCCTCGGCACCTGGCAAGCCTTCGACTTCGACGCGAGCGACAGCGCCGCGAACGCCGACGGACTCGCCACCGTGAAGCGACTCCTCGAACAGCCGCGCAGCGTGATCGACACTTCGCCCATGTACGGCCGCGCCGAAGCCGCGCTCGGCCGCCTGCTCGGGGAGGCCGACCCGACGCATCAAAGCTTCATCGCGACCAAGGTATGGACGCGCGGCGAACGCGAAGGCCGCGCGCAGATCGATGCTTCATTCCGGCTTCTGGGCCGCGACGTCATCGACCTGTTCCAGATCCACAACCTGCTCGACTACGCGACGCACCTGCCCACCTTGCAGGCGCTCAAGCGCGAAGGCCGCATCCGCTACATCGGCGCCACTCACTACACCGCGTCCGCCTATGCCGACCTCGTGCGCGTCATCGACAGCGGCGCGATCGACTTCGTACAGATCAACTATTCCCTGCTCGAACGCGATGCGGCGAAGAAGGTGTTCCCCGCCGCCGTCGCGAACCGCGTCGCCGTCCTCGTCAACCGTCCGTTTGCCGAAGGCGCCGTCTTCCGGAAAACGAAAAACAAACCCCTGCCCGACTGGGCCGCCGGCATCGGCTGCGCCAGCTGGGCCCAGTTCGCGCTCCGATTCATCCTCGCCGAACCCGCCGTCACCTGCGCGATCCCCGGCACGCGCAACCCGGCCTATCTCGTCGACAACCTCGGCGCCGCCGCGACCGCCGCGCCCGATGCGGAAACGGCGCGGCGCATGGCGGCGTATTTCGATGGGCTGTGAGCGCCTGACGCGCGTCAGCAGAACGCGTACACCTGCACCGTGCGGTCCGCGAGCAATGGTTGCGACAGGCCCATTGCTGCAGGCGGCACGTGTGAGCGCCAGCAGTGCGGCCGTTCGCCGCGATACGTCGCCCCGGATGTGGCAGTCCTGGCGCGCCTGTTCCGTCCAGTCCCTCATCGGCCGCGCACTGTCGGGCGCCGCCTCGCCGAGTCGCGGCAGCACCTCGGCGACAACTCGCGCCAGGACCGCATTGCATTCGGGAGCATCCGGCCAATCGGCCGGCGTGGAAGGCGGCACCGTCAGTACGGCGTGCGCAAGCGCGCGGCGGAAGGATCCGATTCGAAGCGGTGATCGGTCTTCATCCAGGGTTGGACGCCGAATCCCTCCTGCCGCTGGCCGAACGTCATCAGGCCGCCAGGCGCCGCGGCACCGGCCCGTTTTCCGGAACGCATTCGCTTTCGTAGCGCACGGCAACGCGTCGCGGGTCGCCGAGCGGCGGCAGTGTCTCTCTTTCGACGACCGCGACGAATCGGCAACCGGCCTCCAGGTTCTGCGTCGCCGGCGATGCCGTCGAGGCGGCGGGAAAATCGGCAGTCCCCGCTCACCCACCGACAACCGCAGGCACGACATCACGACGCCCATCGACGACAGGGGCGGCAATGCAACGCAGACACGGTCGATCATGGATGGAAAGCCAAGGCAGAGGCACCGCAAGCGGCCGGCGGGGAACCCGATGAAGAAAAAAAAAACGATACGCTGCAGCGCGAAAGCGGCTTCTGCGTGCGGAGGGCGGAATCTGGCCTGCGTGCCGGCCGCGGGGCGAGGACATCGGCGCACGCGTTGCGCGCGACGGCGATATCGAAACGAACATGTCGGTCCAGCGCATCGCGCAGCGGGTAGTCTTCCCGTGCCGGCGCATCCGCGTGCGGCCGACTCGACGATACCGCAGGTAGCTCATGCCGCCCGACTCTCCATCGACTTCCGGTCTCGTCACCGTCGATCGCGACAGCGTCAGCGCCGGCGACGACACCGATCCGCACGGCGCGACATTCTGCCTGCCGCCGACCGCCACCGTCGGCGAGCTGCTGGCCGCGGCCTGGCGCGCCTGTCCGCTCGCGAGCATCGCCGGCGGCCGCGCCACCTGGCTCATCGACGTGGGCGCGCCGACGCGCTGCATCGGCGTCATGGCGCAGCAGTGGCCGGCGCCGCGGCTGCTCGTGGATGACGTTGCCGCCGCAACACTGTTCGCGCACGGAGCGCGTTCGGTGTTTTTCCGCTACTGGGCGCAGAGCGATCCCGATGCCGTGTTCGAAGCCCTGCGCAGCGGTGCGCCGTTGCCGGGCAAATGAAAAACGCGATTTCTGTCAGGTTCGAGAGAACGCCGTCCGGCGACGGACCCTCGCGAGCGCACTCTCTCAAGACGCCTCACGCCACGCCGTAAGTGCCGCCTCGACCAGCGACTGCGGCAGAAACTCCTGTTCGAGGCGACCCCGCTCGACGCCCTTCAAGTGCGCGTACAGACTGCTCTCGGCTTCATCCAATCCCTCGGGAGCTTTGCCACCGGCGGGAATGGGTTCGGCGACCGCGGAATGCGCGCACTCGGCGAACACGGCTTCGTCCATCAACAGCGCGGTCAGCCGCGGCTGCAGACACTTCGCTCGCGCGAGCATGGTCAAACCCCAGGTATCGATGTCGCCCCAATAGCCCAGTCGCTTTTCCCGCAGCCAGGGTGCACGCAACCAGTCGAGATCGAGCCCTGCACCGAGGATGGCTACGGCGCCCTGCAGCACCGGCAATTGATGCAGGCAGCGTTCGTTCTCGACGAGGAGTACGTGAGTGCCCGGCAACGGCGTCGACAGAAGTTCGCGCGAACGCACGCGCTGTTGCGCAAACGGCAATAGCCCCGGCTCCAATGGCGCGAGCAGCAACCAGTGATCGCCCTCATCGGGCGCGCCGAGGAACGCTTCGAGACCGATTTCGCTGACCTGTCCGTCGAAGCGCCGATCGAGCAACGGGATGATGAGGGCGCGATGGCGTTCGAAGAATTTGCTGTCGATACCGGCGACCGGCAGTGCGCGCAGCGGCCTGCCCGCAGCGCAGCCCGGCGCCAGTGCCAGGACGAGCCTCGTCGCCTGCAACACTTCCTCGTCAGTCTTGTCGCGCCACAGATGCAGCTGACGAATCAGCAGCCGATGAAACAGGGCGTCGGTCGAACGCACGAAACCGTCGAGCCGTTCGAACTCGAGGCAGACGTCCGGGTTTTCGGTCGCCGCGATCCATTCACTCGGACTGCGCAGGCGCCAGCGCACCGGCAGCTCGATAGGCTCGCTCACGCTGCGATAGGAAACCCGCTGCCATTCCACGTCTCCTGTCGAGACGGCTCGCCAGCGCTGTACGTGTTCGCGTGCGCTCGCGATGTCGCCGGATACGGTCGCCGCCGAGGGCTTTCCGATCGCGAGTTCGATCGGCCAGGCTGCCGGGTCGAGCAGGCGGAATTCGCGCGTGTCGGCCTGCTGCCATTGCAGCGCCCAGCGTGCGGCCAGCTCAGCCGGCGACTTCATTCTGCCGCTGCCTGCGCCGCTCGGCATGATGATCGAGATCTTCCCAGCTCAGGGACGTCATGGTCGCCTGCGCCCCTCTGCGATGAATCAGGATGGCCGAACGCGTGTGATGGCGCAGCAGCCGCAGCTCCTTGTTCGGCGTGACGAACAACGTATGCAAACCGAACTCGTCGAGCGCGCGGATGATGCGTCCAGCCACCGCTTGCGAGCTCTTGGAAAAAGCCTCGTCGAGCACGATGGTGCCGAACAACGGCTTGCTGACGCCAACGGGGCACAGCGCGTAGCTCAGCGACGCGGTGAGCACGTAGCTCGCGATGATTTCCTTTTCTCCGCCGCTGCCGCCTTGCGAGCTCGTGCGAGTCTCGATCACGGCACCGTTGGCCCGTTCGATCACCGAGATCGCGAACTGCAGCCGATAGCGCGGGTCGAGCAGCGCTTTCGCGCCGAGCGTGCGCCGCAGTTTGTCCGCGTGGTCGCGCAGATGATCCACGAGACTGCTCAGGGCACGGTACTGGCTCTCTCCCTGATCGTCGCTCATCGCCGCCGCGCGCAGGTTGCGCATCGCCTGATGCAGCTGAGTGAGGCTCTGGTGCACGACACGCTGCGGATCCAGCCGCAGATACCGGCCGGGCTGGAAATCGACGCGGCGCAGTGTGCGATTGAGATCCTCGATGCGCTCTTCGATCAGCGAGACCTCGTTGTCGATGTCGCTGAGCAGCTGCGTCACTCCCTGATCCGACGACTGGTTCAGGTACTGCAGGAAGCGCTGCAGCTTTTCCGGCAATGCTTCCTCGACGAGTATGCGCAGTCGCTCGAGATAGTGCGGCACGTCGGGCAGTTCCGTGCCGGCCTCCGACAGCGCTCCCCGGTCGACCTTCTGCGCCTTTTCCATGCTGCGCACGAGGCTCGTACTGATGTCGTTGAGCCGGGCGTTCGTCGTGTCGATCGTCTTCTGCCAGGCCTCGACGGTCTCGCGTTCGAGCTCGGCGAAGTCCCTCAGCCTTGCCGCGTCCGGCACGACGAAATGCCGTTCCGCCAGCGTTTGCTGCCGTTCGTTCAGCCCCTCGCCCAGTTGCCTGCGCGCGCGCTGCTGGCTTTGATTCGCCTGCACGTTTTCCGCCGTCAGTTGCGCCGCCCGCTCCGTGACTTCCCGCTCGCGCACGCGATGCCGTTTGAGCGCGTCGTCCGCCGCCTCCCAGGCTGCTTTCGCCGCGGCAGCATCGGAATCCGGCGCCATCTGTTCGCGCAGCATTCGCTCCGTATCCGCGAGTTCATGCTGAGCGCCCGGCAGATCGACGTAGCCGAACTCGATTTCGGCAAGGCGCTGCAGCAGCTCGATGTCGGCGCGTGTCGTCGCTGCAGCCACCTGCGCCGCCTGGGTTTCGGCGCGACCGCTCCGCCACTGCGCGTCGATCTGCTGCAGCTCGGCCGTCAGGCTCGCGAGTCGATTCTTGTTGTCAAAGCCGGTGGTCCAGTCGCGTTCCAGCGATACATCGTCGCGTTTCTCGTAATAGCCCTTCTGGTCGGACATCAGGCCGCGATCGGTCATCGCGTGTTGGACACTGCGCAACTGTTGCGGCATGTCGACGCAATGCCGGTCGATTCGCGCAAGCAACTGCTTGACCGCCTCGCGGTGCGGATGAGACTTGAAATTCAGCTTGCGCGTGAATCCGTCGTCGAAAAATTGCGCGACCGGCGACGATGGAGGAACTTCGAGCAATCGTACGTGCAGGTGGTTCTCGCGCGCATCGACCCAGTTGAGCGCGGACTCGATCGCCTCGGCCGCCACCATCACGCGTAGCCGATGCCCGCCGATCGCGCGCTCGATCGCGCCGCGCCAGCGTTTCGCCTGATCCGGCTTCACCTCGACGAGCTCGGCCACGAAGGGCAGCGACTCTTCGGTCATTTCCAGGTACTGCGCGAGGTCGCGCCGGAATCGCTGGTAGGGCGGTGGAACGTTGGAATCGGGCCGGCGTCTGACTTCGTCGATCTCGTCCTGCAGCGACTTCTTCCTGTTTTCACACTCCCTGAGCGCAACCCCGGCGTTCCACGCCTGTCGCTCCTGTTCCTCATACTGCGCTCGCAGCGCAGTAGCGCGCGACTTCGCTGCTGCCTTGTTCGCTTGCAGCGCTGCGGCCGACAATTCACCGTTCAGCCCCAGCCGCTCCGTCAATCGGCGGTAGTCGTCGGCGGAACGACGACGCTGATCGACCGTCATCCGCTGCTGGGCGATCTGCTTCTGCAACTGCTCGATGCTCGCTCCGCCGACCTGCAGGTACCGCGCCTGCAAATGGCGCGCGCGATCTTCGCTGCGCCCGATCTCGGCGGACAGCTCCTGCAGTTCGCGGTTGCACGTTTCAGCCTGTCGCTGCAGTCGCTCGATTTCTTCATTCCACAGCCGCACCGCATGGTGCGCGAACCAGCGCGGCACCAGCCCCTGCAACTCCAGCTGCAGCTCGCGGTCGGCCAGACTTTTTACGCGCGCGCGCGATCCTGACTCGACGGGCAGCAACGAATCGCGCTGCCGTCGCGCCGTTTCGAGCTCGTCGTGGATCGCTGCGAGATCGTCGAACTCTTTCGCGACCTCGAGCGCGCGCTCGAACGCGGAGCGATCGTCGAGCACGAGCTCCCGAAAGACTTCGTCAATGCTGCTGAGCTGTTTGAGGCCGGCGGCGCGATTGAGCAAATTGAACGCGTTCTCGCCGACCTCGAAGAAGTCGCGCAGGCGCGCGAGATAGGCCTGCTTGCTGTCGTGGACCTTGAGCCCCGGCGTCTCGCTTTCCAGCGCCTTCAGCGCGCGCACGCCGCCCGCGTCATGCGCTTCCAGCCAGTCATCGAGGGTTTGCACATCGCCCTGGCAGAAGATCCAGCGGCGCTTGAGATCGACCGTGGCCGAACTCGTTCCGTCGAACCAGAACACGGCGCCGAGCCTCACGACGTTCATGCCGTCACTGAAGCGCGCCGAGATGCCACTGACGACGCTGCCCGGCCGCGCGACGTGGTCATTGTCGCCGCTGTTGTTGCCCGCGCCCGATACGCCGCGCACGTATGAAACCAGATCGCGATCGCTTTCGTGGCCGCCGGTCGATGCGAGGTTGTAGCGCGGATTTGCCGTGATCAGCGTCATCAGCGCGTCGATCAGCGTGGTCTTGCCGCTACCCGTGGGACCGATGATGGCAGTGCCGGCCGGATCGATCTCGGCGCCGTGACGCAAGCCGAATGCTCCCCAGTTGTAGACGTCGATATGCGACAGCACGAAGCTCGACGGCCTCGCCGGATCGATCCGCGCCGGCGTCTGCATGCCTGCCGGATCCATCAGTCGGCCTCCGGGCTCGCGCCGGTGTCCGCGACTACTTCCTTGCGCAGGGCCTGCAACAGGCCGAGAAGGTTCTCGGGATTGATCAGGTGCGCGATGATGGGCCGGATCGTGACGCGATCGTGCTGATCGACATCGGACACGAGACCGTGTCCTTTCAATTGTTCCAGCAGCGCAATCAGGCGCTTTTTCTCCTGCGCGTCGCTGCCCGGATCACCGAGATAGATCTGCACCAGCGGCAGCAGGTCGTCGAGCGAAACCTGCGCTTCGCCGGCGCCGACGCCGGCCTCGAGCTCGTGGGCGACGAACTGTTGCCGCAGGATGGCGGCGAGCAGCGATTGCTCGAGATTCAGCCGCTGGCGGCGAACGAGCGGATGCGTCCATTCGTCTTCTCCATCATCGAACGCTGCACCGGCGACCACGACGAAGGCGAGGCCTCGCACGTCGTCGATACGCATAGCGAGATCGAGTGGCTCGAGAATCCGGTCCACCAGCGCGGCCTGCGCGACGACGCGGCGATACAGGTTCGGCTTCCGTGCCAGTTCCAGCAATCCATGCTTGAGCAACTCCTGCACGGCCTCCTTGATGTCGCGCTGGGTATACGACGTCGGCGCGTCGCCGCCGGTGAACTGGCCGGCGGCTGCGGCAGCCACTGTCGACGGCGCATCCGTTTCCTGTTTCGCCGTGAGCTGGTCGAAGATGCTGCTCACGTCACACCTCCCAAAGGATGCCTTCGACCGAGGCGGCCGTGAGTTCCACCACAGGCACGAGGAACCGGACGGGTCGTCCGTCGCGATCGATCATATCCACTTGCTCGCGAACGTTGCCGACCGCGACGTCCGCTTCGCGCGCCAGCCCCAGCCACAACGCGAGTGTTTCCAGGTCGTGCGTCGGTGGAAGTTCGCGCGCGAGATCGCCGACACTGAATGCCGTATCGCCGCTCC
>CAMLSI010000090.1 GCA_946482585.1 uncultured Lysobacteraceae bacterium | reverse complement strand
CCCCGTCCCGCGCGCGCCTGACAAAGGCGCGCGCGTCCGACGAAAACGGATGATGTTCGAGATTGTCGAGCGACGATTTCACGATCGCGAGCGGCGTGTGCAGCTCATGCGAGAGCTTCGACGCGAGCGTGCGCAGATAGTCGGTATACGCGCCGACCGCATCGAGCAGTTGCTGGAAGCTGCGCGCGAGATCGCCGAGTTCGTCGCGCGTGTCGGTCAGCGGCACGCGGCCCTGGATGCGGCCGTCGGCGGCGAGCGCGCGTTCCGCCCCGTCGCGCAGCCGGCGTATGCGCACCGACAGCCAGGTCGCGAACACGAACAGCACGCCGCCGGCGAGCAGCAGCGCCGCGACGCTGATCAACGCGAGGCGCTGGAGCGCCGCGTCGGTCAGCAGCGGCAGCGCCGTGTTGATCTGTTCGAGCACGAGCGCGCCGCGCGTTTCGCCGCGTATCTGCAGCGGCAGCGCGGCGACCAGCACGACGTCGCCCTGGCTCGAGCCGGCGCGCCAGCTCGCCGACGGCACGCCCGACAATGCCTGCCAGAGTTCGGCCGCATCGAGTCGCGGTTTGCGTTCCGCGAGGCCCGGGGTGCCCTGCAACGCCGGCGCGATGAGCCAGCGATACGACCAGCGCGCGAGCGCCGAGGGTTCCTGCGCCGGCGCGGCCGCGGTCGCGGTGCCGAGCTCGCCGCTTTCCGCCAGCAGCCAGCCTTCGCCGTTCACGAGCCGCGCGCGCGTCGCTTCCGGCGCGAACTGCGCGAGTTCGCCCGCGAGCGCGTCGGAATACGCGAGCAGCGGCAGGCGGTCGAGCATGACGACCGTGTCGGCAGCGCCGCCGGCGTCGACGAGACGCAGCGACAGGCGCTCGGGCCGCTGCGCGCGCGGGAGCCGCAATTCCACGCGATAGCCTGCGGCATCTTCCTGCCATTCGCCGCCGAGCGTGACCGGCAGTCCCACGCCGTCGGCGCCGCGCGCGATCGCGTCGAAGGAACCCGGTGCGGCGCTCGCGATCAGATAGCTGCGCTCGGCGGCGCCGCGGCCGAGACCGAGTTCGATGCGATCGGCCTGCTGCACCTGCACGTCGGCCGCATCGGCGCGCCGCCGCGTCATGTCGCGCACCTCGATCAGCAGATACAGCCAGCTCGCGTCCTCGGCCAGGGTCAGCTTGAGCTTCTGCGCGTCCTGCGCCGGCCCGAGACTCTGCGAATAGCCGCGCAGTTCGAGCCAGTCGTCCGCATAGCCGTCGATCTGCAGCGGCGTCTCGAGCGCGTGCACGTACAGCGCGCCGCCCGGCGGCGGCAGTTCCGCATTGATCGCGGCGAGACTGCGCGCGAGCGCCTTGCCCGACGCGATCAGGGTCTGTTCCTGGCCCTGACGCAGCAGCACTTCCATCTGCCGCACGAACTGCCAGCCCGCCCAGGGCAGAGCGAGCATCGCAAGGGCGACGAGCAAGAGTTTGCGGCGGAGAGACATGCCCTAAACCCTCCCCTTCACGGGCGTGAAAAGCGACCGCTTAGAACCGAAGGTTCTGGTCGTCTTGAACGCCCAACGGGCCGGAGGGTATGGGTGGGGATGGGTTTCAGCTGCGCTGTAGGGAAAATGCGGCATTGCCGTGCTTCAACCCAGCGAAGAGCGGCTTGGGTGAGACGACGATCGCCGCACCGACCCCCATCCCCGCTCCGCCCTCGCCTCGAGGGGGAGAGTGTTGCCGCACTGTCCACTTTTCCCGATCTCACGGCTTCCACCGATACCCCACGCCGTGCACGGTGTCGATCGCGTCGAAGTTTGCGTCGATCGCGAGGAATTTCTTGCGGATGCGCTTGATGTGCGAGGTGATGGTCGCGTCGTCGACGACGACCTGCGCCTCGCGCATGAGCTGGTCGCGGTTTTTCACGTGGCCGGGGAAACGCACCATCGTGTGGACCATCCAGAACTCGGTCACGGTCAGCGGCACTTCCTCGCCGTTCCAGGTCACGCGCATGCGTTCCTGCTCGAGCTTCAGCGGGCCGTGCGCGATGACGCTCTCGGCCTCGACCGGCTTGCGCAGCGCGTCGATGCGGCGCAGCAGCGCACTGATGCGCGCGGCGAGCTGATGCAGCGAGACATCCTTGGTCAGGTAGTCGTCAGCGCCCAGGCGCAGGCCCGAAATCACGTCGAGATCGGAATCGCGCGCGGTCAGGAACAGGATCGGCAACGTCGCGGCGCGCGTGCGCAGCGCGCGGCAGAGATCGAAGCCGCCTTCGGGTTCGTCGCCGAGCCCCACGTCGATGATCACGAGTTCCGGCAGCCGCAGCGCGAACGCCGCTTCGGCCTCGGCTCGCGAGGCATAGCCGCGCACTTCGTAGCCGAAGCGCGTCAGCGCTTCGACGTAGTTGGCACGGATCAGCGGTTCGTCTTCGACGATGGCGATGCTGCGGGGCATTGGGGCGGCCGGCGGTGGAGGTGCCGCGACTGTAGGCAGGGATCGGCCCTGCCGCAACGCCGCGACGTCACCTGCCCGCAAATTGCCAGAACTGGTCGGTACAACGTCGCAAGCCGCCGCAGGATCGCCGCAGCTCCGCGATCTACTGCAACTGCCCCTGGAACGACGAGGTGCCCTCATGAGCAACAACCGCCCCGAACCGAATGCCGAACTCGCCGCCGGGTTCGAACCGCTGCGCGTGGCGTTCGCGCTGGGCGCGCTGCTGCTCGGGTTCCTCGTCGTCCTCGCCAACGCCTGACGCAGGGGCTGCGCGGCCCGCACCGGGCCGATCGAATCCCGGAGCACACGATGGACGTTTGCCTGCCTGCCGATTTCCAGCTCGACGACGAAGACAGCCCGCTGCGGCTGCGGTTCGTCGACGAAGGCCCCGCCTCCTACGAGGACGGCTACTGGCTCGGTGCCGAAGCCCTGGTCGCCCTGCCGTCGCTGCAGGCCGCAGCGGCCGGACCGGCGCGCCGCCGGCGCACGCGCACCAGCGAAGACCCGAGCTGGTCGGTGGTGTAGGCCCGCCGCCGAGGGCCTGGAGGCGACGGCCGCGCCGCAGACGGCGACGGCCCGTCCCGCAAGTCCGCACACCGGGAGCGCCGGGTTGGCGCCGAGCCTCCGGCGGATCCCGACAGCGAGCCTGCCCCGCCGGAGGCGCATGCGGAAGCGATCTCGCCGACGCCTTGCCCGTTCGTCGCCGTCGTAGCGTCTCCCTTCGTTCGCGGCTCCTGGTTGCGAAAACTTCGCCGATCGCGCGGCTCGCCGGCAACCGCTCTTCCGCGGCGCGCGCCGGCGAGTGCGCGCAGATCCTGGTGAGCGCAACGAACCGCAACGTCGCGGAGCTCGCGCCGCGAACGCTTCGCCGAACCCGCCGATCGCGATGGCGCCCTGCCGCACCGGTCCGGCGTGATCGGCATTTCTCCGTTCGATGATCGGCTGTGCCGGAAGACCTCGATGTTGCGGTCGGCGCGGTTCGCTGCCGCCAGCGATCGGTAAAAAGCCATCTTTGCGCTCGATCGCGCCCGCTTCCGGCAATCCGGTTTCCTCCGATCGCGACGAAGCTGCGCTCACGGCAATCGCCGTCAATCGCCCCCCCCGAGAGCGCACCATGTACACAACGCTACGCTCCCTGTTCGCCGCCACCCTGCTGGGAATCGCGGCATTCGCGCAGACCGCCTCCGCCGACAGCGGCGCATTGCGCATCGTCGGCGCCGACGGCAGCCGCACCGAAGTCGCGAGCCTCGATACGACGGTCGACCTCGCGATTCACGGCCTCGTCGCCGAAGTACGCGTGAAGCAGCGCTTCCGCAACGACGGCGTGCTCTGGCAGCAAGGCCAGTATCTGCTGCCGCTGCCCGAAGGCGCGGCAGTGCATGCGATGACCCTGCGCATCGGCGAACGCGTCATCGTCGGCGAGATCCGCGAGAAGGAGCAGGCGCGCAGCGAATTCGCGCAGGCCGTCGCGAGCGGCCGCAAGGCCAGTCTCGTCGAAGCCCAGAGCGCGAACCTGTTCCGCACCGCGATCGCGAATGTGGCGCCCGGCGAAACGGTCGATGTCGAGATCGGTTACTGGCAGCAGGTCGACTTTCGCGACGGCGAATTCTCCCTCGTGTTTCCGCTGACCTACACGCCGCGCTACGGCGGTACGCCGGCCGAACCGGTCGCGCCGGCCGGGGCCGCCGACGAGGCCACCATCGAGGAGCGCGTTGCCGCGATGCCCGACGCACCGGCGGCCGAAACGCCGGTCGCGGCCGTGGCGGCCGCGCGCGTCGGTTCGCCGACCGTCGTCATCACCGCGTCGCTCGATGCCGGCGTTCCGCTCGCGCGCGTCGAGTCGAGCACGCACACGCTGGCGATCCATGAAACGAAGCAGCGCTACGCGATACGCCTCGCCGACGAGGTCGTTGCGGCGGATCGCGATTTCGTGCTGCGCTGGACGCCGAAAGCGTCGGCGGTTCCGACCGCCGCGCTGTTGCGCGAGCGCGCCGGCGACGACCAATATGCCCTGCTGATGCTGCTGCCGCCGAGCCAGCCGACGGCGGCGCTGCCGCGCGAGCTCATCCTCGTCATCGACACGTCCGGCTCGATGGAAGGCAAGTCCATCGTGCAGGCGCGCGCGGCGCTCGATCTCGCGCTGCAGCGCCTGACGCCGCGCGACCGCTTCAACGTGATCCAGTTCAACTCGGTCACGTCGGCGCTGTTCGAGCACGCGGTCGAGGCGACGCCGTCCGACGTCGCACTCGCGCGCGAATGGGTCGCAGGGCTGCGCGCGACCGGGGGCACCGAAATGCTGCCGGCGCTGCAGCTCGCGCTGCGCGATGCGGCGCCGGCGGGGTATCTGCGCCAGATCGTGTTCGCGACCGATGGCGCGGTCGAACAGGCCGACGCCTTGTACACGACCATGGAAACGCAGCTCGGCGCCTCGCGCCTGTTCCCGGTCGGCATCGGCAGCGCACCGAACGCGCAATTCCTGCGCAAGGCCGGCGAACTCGGTCGCGGCAGCTCGGTCGTGATCCGCGACCTCGACGCGGTCGCCGACGCGATGCAGACGCTGTTCGCGAAGCTCGACCGTCCGGCGCTGCGCGACCTGCAGCTGGATCTGCCGGCGCAGGCCGAAATCTATCCGCAGCAGTTGCCCGACCTGTATCACGGCGAACCGCTGCTCGTGATCGCGAAGCTGCCGGCGAATGCGGCGGGCGGCCGCGCGCGCATCGAAGGCCGGCTCGCGGATTCGGTCTGGACGCAACCGCTTTCGTTCGATCTGCAGGGCGATGCACAGGGACTCGGCCGCCTCTGGGCGCAGCGCAAGATCGAAGCGATCGAAGACGCGCTGCGCCGCGGCGGCGACGAAGCGAGCCTGCGCGGCGATCTCGTCGCGGTCGCGCTGAAACATCATCTCGTCAGCCGCTTCACGAGCCTCGTCGCCGTCGACAGGACGCCGCAGCGCCCCGTCGGCGAAGCGCTGCAGAACGTCACGGTCGACAACGCCGTGCCCGACGGCAGCGTCGCCTTCGCGCAGACCGCGACCTCGTCGCGCCTGTGGCTCGCGCTGGGTCTCATCGCACTGCTGCTCGCCGTCGTCGGGCGCGAGCGCGAAGCCGCGGTCCGATGAACGGCCGCGTGTCGCGCCGCTCTGCGCGCCTGCTGCTGCTCGCGCTGGCCGCCGTGTTCTGCGGCAACGCCGGCTACCTGCAGGCCAAGGCCGCGCTCGCGCAGGTATTGCTCGAGCGTGCCTGGCAGCGCAGCGCCGCCGGCGAGGCAGCGGCGAAGCCCTGGCCCTGGGCCGACACGCGGCCGGTCGCGCGGCTGCGCATCGATGCGCTGGACGTGGATCAGATCGTGCTGGCCGGCGATTCCGGCCGCACGCTCGCGTTCGGCCCGGCCTGGAGCGAAGCCAGCGCGCTGCCCGGCAGCGCCGGCACCAGCGTGATCAGCGGTCACCGGGATACGCATTTTTCCTTTCTTCGCTTTTTGAAACCGCAGGACACGATCAGCGTGGAGCGCGCGGGCGTCGTGCGGCGCTATCGGGTCAGCGCGACATTTGTCGTCGATGCGCGCACGACGCGCGTCGACGCGAGCCGCCGCGGCGACGGCGACCGCCTGCTGCTCGTGACCTGCTACCCGTTCGACGACTGGGTCGCCGGCGGCCCGCTGCGCTACGTCGTCGAAGCGGTCCGCCTCTGAGATCGCCTCAGCCGGCGCGCGCGAGCTCCGCGCGCATGCTGCGGATGACCTCGGCGTAGTCGGGCTTGGCGAAGATCGCGGAACCCGCGACGAAGGTATCGGCGCCGGCCGCGGCGATCTCGGCGATGTTGTCGGGCTTCACGCCGCCGTCTATTTCCAGGCGGATGTCGCGACCGCTGCGGTCGATGAGCTCGCGCACGCGGCGCAGCTTGTCGAGCGCCGACGGAATGAAGCTCTGTCCGCCGAAGCCCGGATTGACCGACATGATCAGCACGAGATCGAGCTGGTCGAGCACGTGGTCGAGCCAGTTCAGCGGCGTGGCCGGATTGAATACGAGGCCGGGCTTGCAGCCGTGCGAGCGGATCAGCTGGATGGTGCGGTCGACGTGCTCGGACGCTTCCGGGTGGAACGAGATGTACGTGGCACCCGCCTTGGCGAAGTCCGGCACGATGCGATCGACCGGCTTGACCATGAGGTGCACGTCGATCGGCGCCGTCACGCCGTGCTTGCGCAGCGCTTCGCAGACCAGCGGACCGATGGTGAGGTTCGGCACGTAGTGATTGTCCATCACGTCGAAGTGCACCCAGTCGGCACCCGCATCGATGACGGCATTCACTTCGTCGCCGAGGCGCGCGAAATCGGCGGAGAGGATGGACGGGGCGATGACGGCAGGCTGGCGGGACATGGCAAGGTCTCGGTGAAGAAAGATTCGGTGGCGGCGATCAGCGGAAACCGCGTTCGCTCTTGATGCGTTCGTACGCGGTGTTGATGTCGCGCGCGCGCTGTTCGGCGCGCTCGCGCAGCGCGGCGGGCACGTCGCCGAGCTTGTCGGGATGATGCTCGCTCATGAGCTTGCGCCAGGCGCGCTTGATGCTGCGCTCGTCGCTGTCGCGCGCGACGCCGAGCACGGCGTAAGGATCGGTGCCGCCCTTCTGCCGCGGCGGCGGCGGCGCGGTGCGCGACGAGGTCCACTGACCCGCGTGCCAGGTATGGCCTTTCATCGCGGCGAGCACGGCGATCTCGTGTTCCTGCACGTTGAGCGCAGCGCAGAGACGTCGCAGCAGTTGTTCGCGCTGGGTGCCGCCGCCGTCGGCGAATACCACGTCCAGCACGACGTCGATGAGTACGTAGGCATGATCGCGTCGTCCCAGGCACCACAGGCGCAGATCGTTGATGACGCGGTCGACGTCGAAGCCCGGCGTCTTGCCCGCATTGAACCGCAGTATCGCTTCGCGGCGCTGCGCCGCATCGAGGCCGAGGCGCTGCATCAGCAGTTCGGTCGCGGCGATCTCGCGTTCGGACACGCGGCCGTCGGCCTTGGCCAGCGCGCCGACGAACGCGAACAGGAGGTCGAAGAAGCTCTGCGCGACGCGCCGCCGCGGCGAGTCGCGCAGCGCGAACGTACCGTTGTCGAACAGATGCCCCGCGAGCATGCCGAGCACGACGCCGAGCGGATGGCGCAGCAGCAACAGGCCGACCAGTCCGCCGACGATCTTGCCCAGCCATTTCATCATGGCGGCGCGGGCGGTTGCGCCGCGAACCACACCGCCAGTTCGTCGAGTTCGGCGGTCGTCAGCGCGCCGACCGCGGCACGCATGACCGCGACATCGCGCGCGCCGCTGCGGTAGGCGGCCAGCGCGGCCCTGAGATAGTCCAGATCCTGCCCGGCCAGGTGCGGCGTGCCCTTCATCAGCGAACGACCGCTTTCGCCGTGGCAGGACGCGCAGAGTCCGAGACGGGCCGGCCGGGCCGGCGTCTGGGCGATAGCGGCGGAGGCGAACGCAAGCAGGCTCAGGGCCGCCGCGGCGGCCGCAACAGGACGTGTCATATCGGGACCGCAGCGGAAAACGGCGCGATTCTAGCCGGGCGGCCCGCTACAATGCGCGTTTCCCTGCGGAGCCCGGCCGTGCTTACGACCCTGAGCGAATCCCACCTGCCCGGTCTCGACCTGATCCACCGCGGCAAAGTGCGCGACGTCTATGCGCTGTCGGCGCAGGAACTGCTGATCGTCGCGAGCGACCGCCTCAGCGCCTTCGACGTGGTGCTGCCCGACCCTATCCCGGGCAAAGGCGAGATGCTCTGCCAGATGTCCAACTACTGGTTCGCGCAGACCGCGCACCTGTGCCCCAACCACCTGACCGGCAAGGACATCGGCAACGTGCTGCCGGCCGGCACGGATCTTTCGACCTACGCGCGCCGCAGCGTCATCACGAAGCGGCTTAGGCCGGTGCCAGTGGAGGCGATCGCCCGGGGTTACCTGATCGGCTCGGGCTGGAAGGACTATCAGGCCACCGGCTCGCTCTGCGGCATCGCCCTGCCGGCCGGGCTGCGTCAGGCCGAGCAATTGCCGGAACCGATCTTCACGCCGTCGACCAAGGCCGCGGTCGGCGACCACGACGAAAACATCAGCTTCGATACGCTGGTTGCCCGCGTCGGCGGCGATCTCGCCGAACAGGTGCGCGACGCGACCTTGCGCATCTATCGCTGGGCTGCGGCCTACGCGGCGGAGCGCGGCATCCTCATCGCCGATACGAAGTTCGAGTTCGGCACCGACGAGAACGGCAAGCTCCACATCATGGACGAGATGCTGACGCCGGACTCCTCGCGCTTCTGGCCGGCCGACGAATACCGCGTCGGCATCAGCCCGCCGAGCTACGACAAGCAATTCGTCCGCGACTATCTCGAGACGCTGGGCTGGAACAAGACCGCGCCGGGCCCGCACGTGCCCGCGTCGGTGATCGCGGCGACCGCGGCCAAATACGCGGAAGCGCTGAAGCGGCTCGCCGACATCACACTGGACTGAGCGATCGGCGCCGTTCCGGCCCGCGCAACGAACCGGCCGCCGACGGATTGATCGAAATCAAGAGCCGGGCGTGCGGCGGCGACTAGGCTGTGTGACCTTCGATGCCGCCGGCCGCCGTCCATGCCCACCGAGTTGTTCCGCAGCGATTCCCATCTCGTCGTCGCGTTCCATGACCTGGTGCGCGGCGACGAGGGTGTGCAGGCGAATCAGTTCCTGATCGTCGACGGCGACCAGTCTGCGCTCATCGATCCCGGCGGCGCGCTCGTCTACACGCCGCTGAGCCTCGCGCTGTCGCGCTACGTGCCTCTGCGCGAACTGACGTACGTGTTCGCGTCGCACCAGGACCCCGACATCATCGGGTCGGTCGACCGCTGGCTGCTGTACACGCCGGCGATCGTGGTCTGCTCGCGGCTCTGGGGCCGCTTCATCCCGCACGCGGTGCCGCATTATCAGAAAGATTCCGGCGCCGACCGCTATCTGCTGCTGCCGGATCACGGTGCCGGGATTCCGCTCGGCACGACGCAGGTCCGCGCGCTGCCGGCGCATTTCCTGCACAGTGTCGGCAATTTCCACTTTTACGACACGGTCAGCGGCATCTTGTTTTCGGGCGACCTGGGCGCGTCCATGGTCGACGGCGACTACCGGCCCGTGACCGACTTCGAGGCGCACGTGCCGACCATGGCCGCGTTCCATCGGCGCTACATGGCCTCGAACAAGGTCTGCCGGCTATGGGCGCGGCGCGTCCGCGCGCTCGCGCCGCGCATGATCGTGCCGCAGCATGGCCGGCCGTTCGCCGACCCGGTCACCATCGGACGCTTCCTCGACTGGATCGAACACCTCGCCTGCGGCATCGACCTCATCGACGAACACGAAACCGCGTTCACCTGACACGGCAATGCGGCGTGCGTCTTCGCACGGGATCGCGCTAAGCTTGCGCAGTCCCTCGCCAGCCTGCGGGAGTGTTCGATGAACGCCACGGTCCATACCGATTCCGATCCGCGCCGCGAGGTCGATCGCTGGCTCGGCAACTACGCCGAAGATCACCGCAACTCGACCAACGTGCTGATCCATTGGATCTGCGTGCCGGCCATTCTGTGGACGGTGATCGCCGCGCTCTGGGTCGTGCCGGTGCCGTCGCTGCTCGGCCGCGCCGGACTCTGGGCCGGCGTCGCCATGTTCTTCGCGACCGCGTTCTACCTGCGGCTGTCGCGCACGCTGGGCCTCGCGATGTTCCTCGTGTTCGTCGCGCTCGGCGCCATCACCGAACTGCTGTATCGCGAGCTAGGCGCGGCGAACCTGCTGTATCTCGCCATCGGCGTGTTCGTGATCGCCTGGATCGCGCAGTTCGTCGGTCACCACATCGAAGGCAAGCGCCCGTCGTTCCTGACCGACCTCGCCTATCTGCTGATCGGTCCGGCCTGGATCGTCGCGAAGCTGCTGCGCAAGGCGGGCATTTCGTACTGACGCGCCGGAGCATGGGAGCCGCCGAGGTCGATTTTTCCGGACTCCCCGAAGCGGCCGAACTGCGTACGCTCGCGACGAACCCGTCGCTGCGGGCGCTGAGCATTTCCGACGACGCGATCTTCTCGCTGCGGCATGCGCAGGCGATCGCTTCCCTGCCCGCGCTCGAACGGCTTCGGATCTGGTGCCCGGCGACGCGCGCGGCGATCGCCGCCGTGCTGCAGACGCCGGAACTGGAGACGTTGCACCTGCTCGAATTGCGTGCCGGCGGCACGTTGCGCGGCTTCGAGACGGCGCGGACGCTCAAAGCCCTGTTGGTCGCCGCTTACGTGCTGCGGCCCGACGACCTGATCGCGATTTCGCGCAGCCCTTCCCTGCAGACGTTTTTCGCGATGGATGCCACGGTGACGCCACAGGCGCTCGCCGCGCTCGCGGGGATGCCCGCACTCGAGCGGCTCAGCCTGGAGGACAGCCGGATCGACGACGCCAAGGTCGCCGTGCTG
Source organism: uncultured Lysobacteraceae bacterium (assembly GCA_946482585.1). The sequence goes on along the minus strand of CAMLSI010000090.1, from coordinate 2,464 downwards.
CTGCCGGATGTGCGTCTGCAGTCGCTGTTTCTCGCCGGCAATCCGCTGACCGATACGGGATTGCGCACGATCGTGCGGCTGCGCGCGCTGCGCGAACTCGATCTCTGGCAAACGCCGGTGACACTGGCAGGCATCGCGACACTCGAGGCGCTACCCGAACTCGAGTACCTCTCGCTGGGACATGCCGATCCGGCTGCGACCTTCGATCCGGATGGGCTGCTGCCGCTGCTCGCGCGATTGCCGAAGCTGCGGCGGCTCGAGCTCGACGGAATCATCCTCGACGAGCGGCAGCGCGCGGCGTACGCGGAGCGGTTCGTGCTGAAACTCGTCGAACGTTAGATCGACGAGTCGTATAGGGCGCAACGAGCCGAATGAGGTCGCCCTGCTGCGAGCCGCGTCGAAGCAACGACGGCGCGGGACAGCTTTTCGAGCATTGCGGCGCCGATCGCTTCGCCCGGCGTCCTGCGCCCGGAATCGCCTGCCGGCTGGGGCTTGCCGGCGGCTCGCCCCAACCGGCGGCGCCCTCGTCAGTCGCGCCGCTCGGCGATCGCGGCCACGGTGCCGTTGCGGATCTCGAACGTGACGGTCTTGCCGTCGAGCGCGTACTGCCAACGTTCGCCTTCGCGGCCGCCCTCCTTGCTCTCGATCGGTTCCTTGAACGTCGGCGTGCCGACGATCTGGCTGAGCTTGGCGGCGCTGTCGCCGACGGTGATCACGCGAGTGCCGCTGCGATAGGTATCGGCGGCGACGGCAAGGCCGGCCGCAAGCAGGCCGGCGGCGAGGATCAGACCACGCATGGAAAGGTTCTCCCCAGAAGATACGGGTAGACGACCCGCGGCGCTGTAGCGGTCGAACGGTCGCAGGCTAAGTCGGCGAGGCTGAACGGATCCGTAGGTTGTAGCGAGCGCCGCCTGCGTGATCGAACGGCGGCGTCACGCCACGCCCCGACGATTGCCGATCGCCGCGGGCGATCAGCGCGAGCGGCCGTCGAAATGCTGTACCGGGATGCCGTCGAGCTCGAGGTCTTCGAGGCTGCGGATGTTCACCGCGGCGACGCGGTTGCCTTTGGGATCGGTGCCTTCGCCGAATACATGGATGCCGCAGTTCGGGCAGAAGCGATGCCGGATCACGTGGTGGTTGAACGTATAGGTCGAGAGGTCGGACTCCGGCGTGGTCAGCCGCACCGCGTCGCGCGGCAGGAACCAGAGCAGCGAGCCGCGCCGCTGGCACATGGAACAGTTGCAGGACAGCGCCCCGTCTATCGTGCCTTCGGCCTCGAATTTCACATTGCCGCAATGGCAACTGCCGCGATAGTTCATCGTCGTTCTCCTCGAAATGTCGTCGCTAGCCGAATTTGGCGACGAGACGGACTATGGTATTCCAGGCGCGCGTCGTCGCCGGTGCGCCGCCGGCTTTTTCGAGGAGCGCATTCGGGCTGCCGGGACTGCTGCCGAGCTTGCGGCAGACGCTGAACGCTTCGCTGCCGTTGCACGCGAACACATCGACGTCGCCGCGACTCGAATGGATCGGCAATGCCGGCAACGTCACGCGCGGCGACAGGAACGTGACGCCGCATTCGTAGACCGCATCGCGATCGACGGCCGCGAACGGGTCTGCGGCGACGAGCCGTGCGAGCGCATCGACGCGCCGCAGGAAGGCCGGCTCGACGAGACCGCAGGCGTCGTGCAGTCGCGCCGTCGCCTGCCGCAGCACCGCGTTCGCGCGCGCGGCGGGCGCGGCGAACACGAGTGTGCCGTTCACGAGAAACGACGCGGCCTCATCGGCGCCGGCGGCGAGGAACGCCTCCTCGAACTGCAACCTGCTCGGGCACCGCGGCCGGCCCAGATTGACGTTGCGCAGGAATACGGCGAATTTCATCGTCGGGCGACCTCGTGACATCGTGTCGATCCGGATCGTGATGACGATCGGGACCGCGCCAAAGCGCGCAGGTTCGCAATCGGCGCGACCGTGCGCAAGCACTCCGCGTTGACGCGCGCAACGCTAGCGTGTCCGCCGACATCGCGGAGAACGAGATGGCACGCGTGCTCGTCAATATCGATCTGCCCGACCTGCCGCGCGGCTGCGCGTTCTACTGTGCCGCGCTCGATCTGCAGGTCGCGCGCTATCTGTTCGATCGCCGCGTGGCTGAACTCGTCGGCGCGAACGCGACGATCCATCTGCTCGAACGCGCCGCCGGCACCGCGGCCGCGCCGATGCAGGTGCGCGACTACGACCGCCATTGGACGCCGGTGCACCTCGACGTCGTCGTCGACGATCTCGACCGCGCACTCGCGCGCGCGATTGCCGCGGGCGCGGTGTGCGAAAGCGGTATCGACAGCGCGGCCTGGGGCCGCATCGTCCGGCTCGCCGATCCGTTCGGCAACGGCTTCTGCCTGATCGAGTTCAGCGCGGAGGGTTACGACGCCGTCCTGGCGGACTGACGGCGCCGGCAACCGACACGGAG
>CAMLSI010000089.1 GCA_946482585.1 uncultured Lysobacteraceae bacterium | reverse complement strand
CATCGAGATCGTCGACCGCGCCCTCGAAGTTTTCGGCGCGCCGATCTACGTGCGCCATGAAGTCGTGCACAACCGCTTCGTCGTCGACGGATTGCGTTCGCGCGGCGCCGTGTTCGTCGACGAACTCGACGAAGTGCCCGACGGCGCGACGGTGATCTTCAGCGCACACGGCGTATCCAAGGCCGTACGCGCCGAGGCCGACCGGCGCGGACTGCGCGTGTTCGACGCGACCTGCCCGCTCGTGACCAAGGTTCACATCGAGGTCTCCAGCCATTGCAAGGCCGGACGGGACGTCGTGCTCATCGGGCATGCCGGCCACCCCGAGGTCGAAGGCACGCTCGGGCAGTGGATGAAATCCGGCGCACTCGGCGAGATCTACCTCGTCGAAACACCCGAAGACGTGGCGCGGCTCAAGCCGCGCAGTCCCGAACACATCGCCTATGTCACGCAGACGACGCTGTCGGTCGACGACACCAAGGCCGTGATCGATGCGCTGCGTACACATTTCCCCAACGTGCTCGGGCCGCGGCACGACGACATCTGCTATGCCACGCAGAATCGTCAGGACGCCGTGCGCGAACTCGGCCAGCAATGCGATCTGGTACTGGTGGTGGGGTCGGTCAACAGTTCGAACTCGAACCGGCTGCGCGAACTCGCCGAAAAGCAGGGCGTGCCGGCCTATCTGATCGACGGCGCCGACGACATCCGCGAAGAATGGCTGAGCGGCCGGGCGCGCATCGGCGTCACTGCCGGCGCATCCGCGCCCGAAACGCTGGTGAAGGATGTCATCGCCCGCCTGCAGGCCGCCGGCGGCGGCACGGTGCGCGAGTTGGCCGGCGCCGCCGAGACCATCACGTTCGCGTTGCCGCGCGAGCTCCGCATCCAGCTCGTCGGCTGAGCGCCGGTCACGGCTGATCGATCCCTGCGGGCCATCCGGCTCCGGAGCGGATCCCGGCCGGCCGGCGGCACATCCGCACGTCTGCGAACCGCAGGGCGCGGCAGCCCGCCGCTCCGCCCGTTCATCCGACGTTTGCTACCTCGTGCAGCGCTGAATCTTGCCTGGCCAGCGGGCGGCGAATAGCTTTCACCCTCGGATAGCCATGCGCTATTTCGTCTTGGCAGAGGGACTTATGGCATTTCTCTATCGACGCGACGGAAGTCTTCGCGGGGTGAAGATCCAACGCGGGTTCAGCTTGCTCGAGCTGTTCGTAGCCATTGCCATTCTCGCGCTCGTCGTGGGTTTCGCGATGCCGATGTTCCGCGACGTGATCCGCAACACCACTGTTTCCAACGAGACCAACGATCTCGTGACGGCGCTGTCGACGGCGCGCTCGGAAGCGGTTCGCCGCGGCACCCGGGTTGCGGTAGTCGCCAACAACGGCGACTGGAACACGGGTTGGAGCGTCATCGCGGATTCGGACCGCAGCAACACATTCACGCCCGCTGACGAGGTCATCTCGGCCGCTCCCGCGCTCAACACGGGTTACCTCGTGTCCGCAAAGAACGGTGGTCCCGGCGGCGACGGGGAGATCGTCTTCACGATGAACGGCGCGCTCCTCACTTCAGGATTCGACATGAACGTCTGCTTCCCGACCGGCGACGCCACCAAGTCCCGCCGCATCCGCGTCCGGGGAAGCGGCAGCGTCTCGTCGCACAAGAACACGACCGGCTCGCCCGCGTCGGCCTGCCCGAGTACCTGACCATGACACGTCGCAGAAACCAAGGTTTTTCGTTGCTCGAAGTGTTGGTTGCCGTCGTCGTTTTCAGCGTCGGTCTCATGGGCATGGCCGGGCTGCTCATGGTTTCGGTACGGACGAACCATTCGTCGTATCTGCGCAGCCAGGCGGGATTCCTCGCCCAGTCGATGGCGGACCGCATGCGCGCGAACATGCCGGCGCTGTGGACCAATGCCTACAACCTGGCGTATCCGGTGACCGGTACGGCCAACGCATGCTCGACGGGCTGCACGATCACGGAGGTCGTCACACGCGACAGCGTGCTCTGGAGCAACTCGCTGCGGCAGTTCCTTCCGGCACCGACGGCGCGGATCGGCTGCGTACTGAACGCGGGCGCCTCCGTACCGAGCAATCCCACGTTGATCGTGAATCGTGCGCCGTACAACGGCCTCTGCACGATCACGATCACCTGGGCGGAGTCGTCGCTGAATCGTGGCGCCGGCGCGAATTTCCAGACGTTTGCATGGGTATTCCAGCCATGAGCCAAGCAACTCGCCGCAGAGCGGCAAGCGGAACCGCGCGATTCGGCGCGGCCGTGTCGCCGAATCGCCAGAACGGCCTGACGCTGATCGAGCTCATGGTCGCGCTGACGTTGGGATTGCTCGTCAGTGCCGGCATCGTCGCGCTGTTCATGGCAACGAACCAGAGCAATCGCACGCAGAATGCCATGGGGCGCGTTCAGGAAAACGGCCGCTTCGCGACAGGTCGCCTCGAGGCCGATCTGCGCATGGCCGGCGGAATGTTCCGGCAGAGCACCGTCGCGGACCGCGAAAACTGGGTGACTGCCGCACAGGGCGCGATGCTGCCGCGCTCGGCGATCATGATCAATACCGCGGTCAATTCCGATGGCTCGGCCTTCCTGTTGTGGGATTCCGGGACCAACGGGCGCTCTCCCGGATGGACCGCCGCCGAAGCGTATCCACTTAGCGCGTCCTTTTTCATGCAGGGTTACGAGTGCGGGACAGGAACCTGCTCTCCGGCCGTGCCGACGGGCACCAGAGTCTCCATTCCCGCCGTAGGTACGGCGGCCGGCAGCCGCGTACGCGGCACGGACGTGCTGAGCGTGCGCTATCTGCGCGGCATCGGCTGGAAGTACACGCTCCCCGCCGGCGTTCCCGTCGGCTACGCCGCCACGCTGACGATCGACCCGGCGAGCGGCGACTCGGCCCCGGTCTTTTCCACGGGCGACCTGGCCCTGGTCAGCGACTGCTCCGGCGTTCCGAGCGTGATCCGGGTGAACGTCGCCGGCAACGTGCTCACGCCGACCCCGGGCAGCCTGATCCAGGCGACGGAATTCAAGCCCGGTTCCGGCGGTGGTCCCTGTGATGCGCGGGTGTTCAATTTCAGCCGCGATTTCATCACCGTCAGCTATTGGCTGCAGCTCGCGGCCGACCCCAATCCGTCGGCCGGCGCACGTTTGATTTCGACGCTGATGCGTTCGGAGAACGGCGCGGCGCAGGAAGTCGCGCAGGGAGTCGAGCGGCTCGACTTCCTGTTCGGCACGGCGGTAGTCGCCAACGGCGGCATGCGCTACCTCGATGCGGGCCAGGTCACTACGCTGAGCAACTGGAACGCTTGCTCGCCGCCTTCCAGCGCGTTCTCGCGCATGTATTCGCGGACCGGACCGGCACCGATGAATCAATGGCGCGAGCCCGGCTGCCTCTGGCGATCGTTGCGTACGATCGAGGCACACGCCCTGTTCAACACGATCGACGACATGGGTGCGATGTCACCGCCGGACAGCGCGTACTGGTACGGCATCGACAACGCGGCCGGCCCCGTGATTCCTACGGCGACCATGCCGGTCACCGGACTTCCTGCAGGACGCATGATGCGGCGCGAGTTCATGACGCTCGTGTCGATTCGTAACGGCAGCATCTGAAGGCGAGCCATGAAGACTTTCGTCCGATCCAAATCCATTCCGATGCTTCCGAAGCGGCAGCACGGCGCCGTGTTGTTCGTCGCGCTGATGTTCCTGATCATGCTGACCCTGCTGGGCCTCGCATCCTCCGGCAGTGCGTTGCTGCAGGAACGCATGACCGGCGGCGTGCGCAACCGTCAGCTGGCCATGCTGGGTTCGGAAAGCGCGCTGCGCTTCGGCGAAGCCATGGTCTACAACGCGCCGGTCACCGCGTCGTACGCACTGGGAGGCATGGCCTTCCCGAGCTGCGTCGGCGGTGCGCCGCGGCAACCCTGCGCCTGGGATCAGGCCGGCGTGTCGATTCACACCGGAACGCGTGCGCCGGTGCAGACCTTCCGCACGTCCCGCTCCTGGGTCACGGGCGGAAGCATGCAATACACGCCCCAGCTCAGCGCTCTGACGGGCACTGCGGAAACCGCATCGATCTCCGCGCAGCCGCGGCTGCTGTTCGAAGATCTCGGGCTCGACACCGGCGGTCTGGCCGGCGCCGGCCGCATGGGCGGTGCGATCTATCAGGAAGGCGGCACCTCGGATGCACCGTCGCGTCGCGTCTATCGCGTGACTGCGCGCAGCCAGGGTGGCAACGGCGACGCCGCGATTCGGCTCACCGAAGTGGTCTATTCGGCATTCAGCACTGACGGCAACTTCGCCGCGCAGCCCTGACTTGGCCAACCTAATTTCGAGGACTAGCCATGAAACTGCGTAATCGTCTGTTCTCTCTGCGCTGGCTGGGATCCGGTTTCGCGCTGTGCATTTGCGCGATCCAGCCCCAGGACGCACGCGCGTGGACGACGGATCTGCTGGCGACGCCGCCGGAGCTGACCACGGCCGTCGCGCCGAATCTCGTACTGACCTTCGACGACTCGGGTTCGATGGGCAGCGACTTCATGCCCGATCAGCGGCCGTACGATCCGGCCAACACCGGGTGGGGCAACCCCTACCGCTGCGCCGGCGTGATCGATCCGAACGTCACCGACGAAACGAATCCGCGTTCGCGCTCGATGAACGGCGTGTATTTCAACCCGAACAATGCCTACGATCCGCCGATCGAGGGCGACGTGACCGACAGTCCGGCCATGCCGGCGCAAACCTGGCCGACCGCGCTCAGGAACGGCATCGCGCACTACCGCAACGCGAGCCCGAATACGGGCCTTGGTTCGATCGATGCGACGACGACTTCGTTCTGCGGCAACACCGGTGCCGGCTACTACCGCTACAAGACGACCGCTCCGGCCCTGACGCTCGATGCGAACGGGAAGATCACCAACTACGCAACTTTGTATACTCCCGGCAACTGGGAGTGGATCAGTCTGACGTCCGGGTCGCCGGCGCTGCCCACGGGCGTGACCCTGGCACAGGCGCGCCAGCGCTTCGTCAACTGGTACGCGTTCTACCGTACGCGTCAGATGGCGGCGATTTCGGCCGTGTCGCACGCCTACCGCACCTTCGGTCCGGAAGTGCGCGTCGCCTGGCAGAACATCAACTCGAACCATATCGCCGCGGCGACCGAAATCCGGCCGTTCGAACAGCAGCCGACGACAGGCGGCATCCGTGACCGCTTTTACGACTGGCTGTTCAACATTCCGGCCAGCGGCGGTACACCGAATCGCGGTGCGGTGAAGCGTGTCGGCGGCTTCTTCCAGCGATCGAGCGGCACCTGGACCAATCCGTATTGGGACGCGGAACTCAACAAGGAACTGGTCTGCCGCCAGAACTTCCATATCCAGATGACCGACGGTCTCTGGAACGGCGACAGCGGCATCACGACGCCCGGAGTGGACACGACGACCGCGGCGTTGCCGGACGGCCGCTCGTACAGCGGTTCCGGTGGCCCCAACTTCAACAAGATCTACTGGAACGAAGTCACCAACAACGTCGTGACGATGGCCGACCTCGCGTTCTATTACTGGAAGACACCGTTGCGTACGGGCGGCGTGTTCGCCGGTGCGGAAGGGCTGCGCGTACCGCCCTATGTGCCGGACAAGTCGACGAACCTGTTCGGCCCCCCGCTTCCGAACGGCGCCGACCCGCTGACGAACGACGAAATCTACTGGAACCCGGCGAACGACCCGGCGAGCTGGCCGCATCTCGTGCAGTTCATGATCGGCTTCGGTGCTTCGGGCACGCTGCAGAACGACGATGCCACCTACGCGAAGCTGCGCGGTTCGACGGCGGTACCGGCGTCGGTACAGTGGCCTGCGCCGGCGGAGGGCTCCGACGACGGCCGCAAGATCGACGATATGTGGCATGCGGCCGTCAACAGCCGCGGCAAGTTCTTCATCTCGAACAACCCGGCCGAACTCGCGCAGGCACTCATCGACATCGTCAGCAGTATCACGGCGCGTCGTGCGACCGCGACGGCGGCGACGGTCTCGCTGCCGATCGTGACCGCGAGCACCGAAGCGTTCAAGGCGAGCTTCGATACGGCCGACTGGTCCGGAACGCTGGCCAAGTTCAGCGTCGACCCGATAACGGGGCAGGCGACCGGCACCGCGATCTGGGATGCCGCGCCGTTGCTGACCGCCCGTACGCCGGCGAGCCGCAGCATTTTCACCTGGGACGCCAACAGCACGCCGCGCAAAGGCATTCCGCTGCAGTGGGCCAGTCTCAACACGGCGCAGCAGGCAGCACTCAACGACAATCCGACGACGATCGCCGTGGACAACGACGGTCTCGGCTCGCAGCGCGTCGACTACCTGCGCGGCAATCGAGCGCGCGAAACCGTGGCACCGTTCATGCGGCGCCGCAACTCGCTGATGGGCGCGATCATCAATTCCCAGCCGACCTATGTCTCGGGTCCGACCGGCCTCTACCAGGACAATTTCCCGGCAGGTTCGGCGGAGGCGGTCGCAGCCGGGCCTACCGGTGCCGGTCCCACTTACGCGAAGTTTGCCGCGTCGGTGAGTCGCCGCTCGCCGACGGTCTACGTCGGCTCGAACGACGGCATGGTGCATGCGATCAACGCACTGGATGGTCAGGAGCGGTTCGCCTACATGCCGAACATGCTGATCACGAACAAGAAGGCGACCGAGTACACCAACCCGACGCACTCGCAGCTCGTGACCGGCGTCGACTCGCGCCTGCGTGTGCAGGACGTGTTCATTCGCGGCCAGTGGCGCACGGTGCTGGTCGGTTCGATGCGTCTGGGTGCGCGCGGGATCTTCGCGCTCGACATCACCGATCCGACGACGTTCGGTGCGGCGAACGTGCTCTGGGAGTTCACGAATGCGTCGACCGGCGGCGCCGCGCTCGGCTATACCTATGATTCGGCCAACATCATGCGCCTGAACACAGGCAAGTGGGTCGTGGTCGTCTCGAGCGGCTATTTCCCGACGACCAATCTGGACCCCCGCGGCCAGCCGGACCCGGCCAGTACGGACCCGAACAAGGACAAGACGTCGCTGTTCGTGATCGATCTGGAAACCGGTACGCGCATCGCCGAAATCCAGACCACGATCGCGCCACAGACGCTGCCGCTGAGTTTCGGCTTGTCGACGCCGGCGGCCTACGATCTCAACAGCGACCAGATCGACGACATCGTCGTGGCCGGCGACCTCGTCGGCAACCTGTTCCGCTTCGATCTGACCAGCGCCGATCCGGCGCAATGGAAGGTCGACCTGATGTTCAAGACGTATACGACGACGCCGACGCAGGTCGATGCGACGACGCTGCCGCGGCAGCCGATCACGGCCATGCCGGTTGCCATGCGCGACACGCAGCGGAACGGCGCACCGATCTGGATCGTCGGCACGGGCAAGTACCTCGGCAAGGAAGACCGTACGGCGATCGGCATCGCGTCGAACGTCGGACCTCAGGCCATCTACGGCGTGCGCGACTTCGGCACGGCGTCGACCAACTACCCGAGCCTGCCCTCGCAGATGACGGCACAGACACTGACGCAGCCGAGCGCGACTTCGCGCGTACTCACAAGCAACGTGATATCGGCTAGCGGCCGCGGCTGGGTGATTCCGCTCAATATTGCGGCCGAGCCCGGCGAACGCGCAGTGTTCACGGCGAAGCCGATCTACAGCCTCAACGTCGCCGTCGTGAATACCGTGATCCCGCGCGGCAGCGACCCCTGCAACCCGCAGTTCCGCGGCGCTTCCATCCTCATCGACGGCGCCACGGGCGGTTCGCCCATGGGCGCACAACAGGGTGGCCCGTGCCAGGGCGATCAGTGCCGAGACCCGACACCGCGTCTCGTCGGCGACAAGTTCGTGTTGCCGGTGACGGACGGAACCGTCGGCAGCGGTCCGGGCGGACTCCCGACACTGGAAGAGATGCCGGGTATCCAGGCGCCGCCCGCCTACCGCGGTTCCTGGCGAGAACTACTGGAAATTCTCTGAGATCCGTATCTGGCACGCGCCGCGAGGCGCGTGCCCTTTCATTTGGGGAAGCATGATGCTCAATCGCGCCAAATTCCGCGGCTTCACGTTGATCGAACTGCTGGTCGTCGTCGCGATCATCGCAATCCTGGCAGCGATCGCACTGCCGGCCTATCAACGCTACGGCCTGCGTTCGCGCCGTGTCGACGGCAAGGAACTGCTCATGCGCGTGGCGGCGGCGCAGGAACGTTTCTACACAAATTTCAATCGTTACGCGGTGAACCCGCTGACTGCGGCGACGAGCCTGGGGCTGCCGAACCTGAATTCGGAGCGCGGCTTCTACACGATCACCTCGGCGAACGGCGCGACCGGCGACACGCAGAGCTATGTCCTGACCGCGACGCCGGTGGCCGGTGGGCCGCAGGCGCGCGACCAGTGCGGCGCTCTCACCGTCAACAACACCGGAGTCAAGACACCGGCGGCCGGTGTCATGCCCCAGAACTCCAATGGCCCGTGCTGGTGAGACTGTCGCCGTTGCCTTCTTCGATCGACCGGCCGTAGCATCATGCTTGTCGTCGGCAAAGCTCGCCGCTATAATCGCGCGCTCGGTTTCGCCGACGTAGCTCAGTTGGTAGAGCAACTGATTCGTAATCAGTAGGTCGGAGGTTCGACTCCTCTCGTCGGCACCAGTTGCGTCGTTTCACCCGGCATGACGACCGGTTCGGTCGTCGCCATCGGGCGGTTAGCTCAGCGGTAGAGCACTGCTTTCACACGGCAGGGGTCACAAGTTCGAAACTTGTACCGCCCACCAATTCGTACGAGATGTGCAGAAAAAGCCCGGGAAACCGGGCTTTTTCCGTTGCAGCATCTTCGTTGTCCGATGTGTGCTCGCGCGGCACGCCTCGGTGCAGTGGGACGCCGTGGCCGCGAGTACGGCGCGATGGTCGCGCGGACGCGGTCGGAAGGCTTCGGAGCACGCTGCCGCTGAACGGCGGAATGCTGCCGCTCGGCATCGCAAGGGTTGCGATCGGGTCGGCGCGGGATGGCGCAGGACTATACTGGGCGCGGATTCCGACCCTGGGGTTTGCCATGTTCCTGTTCCCGCGTACCGGTCTGTTGCTCGCCCTGAGCGTCCTGTCGTTCGCTGCCGCGGCCGCTGAAACGACCACGTCCTCCGACACCGGCCACAAGCAGACGGTCAGCCGCGAAGACGCGCAGTTCGAGCACTACTGCGCCGAGTTGGAGGACGTACTTTTCATCGGCAGCAACAATCGCATCGAAACCTTCGGTCCCTGCAATTCGATCGCGATCCAGGGCTCGGGCAACACGGTCAAGGTTCAGTCGCTCGCCAAACAGATCACTGTGACCGGCGACGACAACAAGGTGTCCTGGCCGCCGGCGGACCGCCCGGCACCGGTCACCAAGGTCGTCGGAAAGCGCAACACCGTCGAGCGCGAGAAGGTCCTGCCGTAACGGGTCGTATCGCCTCGCACAACGAAAACGGCTCCGCACTGCGGAGCCGTTTTCGTTGGTGCGGAATGCTCAGCCTTCGCCGAGGCTCGCGAGCCAGTCGTCGTCCGACCCTTCGTTGATGCCTTCGAACAGGAACGTCGATAGATAGCGCTCGCCGGTATCGGGCAGCATCGCGAGAATGACGTGGCCCGATTTCGCGCTGCGCGCGACCTCGAGCGCGGCGGCGAAGGTTCCGCCGGCCGAAATGCCGCAGAAAATGCCCTCGTTAACGGCCAGCGCGCGCGCAGTATCGCGCGCGAGCACGTCGTCGACCGCGACGATGCGATGCGCGACATCGCGCTTGAGGACGGCGGGCACGAAGTCGGGCGTCCAGCCCTGGATCTTGTGCGGCTTCCATTCGCCGCCCGCGAGCAGTGATGCGCCGGTCGGTTCGGTCACGACGATTTCGACGTCGGGACGCGCGAGCCGGATCATTTCGCCGGCGCCGGTGAGCGTGCCGCCGGTGCCCCAGCCGGTCACGAACGTGTCGAGCCGCCGGCCGGCGAAGTCCTGCAGGATCTCGGGCCCCGTCGTGTTGCGGTGATAGGCCGGATTGGCCTCGTTCTCGAACTGTCGTGCGAGGAAGGCCCCGTGCCTGGTCGCGAACTCCTCGGCACGCTTGACCATGCCGCTGCCGCGTTCGGCAGCCGGCGTGAGGATCACCTTGGCGCCGAGCGCGCGCATGATCTTGCGCCGCTCGATCGAGAACGTTTCGACCATGAACGAAACGAACTGATAGCCCTTGGCCGCGCAGACCATGGCCAGCGCGATGCCGGTGTTGCCCGACGTCGCTTCGACGATCATCTGGCCGGGCCGCAGCAGGCCCCGGGCTTCGGCATCGAGCACGATCGCGAGGGCGAGGCGGTCCTTCACCGACGACATCGGATTGAACGCTTCGAGCTTGACGTACATCTCGACGCCGGCCGGAGCCAGGCGGTTGATGCGGACGATCGGCGTACGGCCTACCGTATCGAGAATGCTGGCGTGGATCATGTGCTACTCCCAGGGACAGGCGCGCGTCACCCTACGGCAGATCGGGCCGGCTCGCCAACCGAGGCCCGCCTGCCGTGCGGCGGGCGGCTCGGTCCGCTTCGATTGCGCACAGCGCCGTCACGCAAGGATTCGCGACAACGCCCGTTTGGCGGCGTCGAACGAGAAATGCCGTTCGACGTTCGCGAGTCCGTTGGCCGACAGCGTTTCCCAGAGCGCCGGGTCGCCGTACAGCCGAACGATGGCCGCCGCGAAGGCATCGGCATCCGCGGCGACGAGCACGTCGCTGCCGGCTTCGACATGCATTCCCTCGACGGCGGCCGGCGTGGCGACGACCGGCAGGCCGTAGCTCATCGCCATGTTGACCTTGCCCTTCACGCCGGCGCCGTAGCGCAATGGCGCGACCGAAACGCGGCAGCCATCCATGTAGGGTTCGAGGTCCGCGACGAAGCCATGCAGCACGAAGTCCTCGCCGGCGAACTCGCGCAGCGATTCGGGCGCGGGCTGGCCGATTACGTGTACGCGCAGTCCCGGCAGCGCATCGCGCAGGCGCGGCTGGATCTCGCGCGCAAACCAGAGCATGGCGTCTTCGTTCGGCGGATGCTGGAAGCTGCCGACGAAGACGAGGTCCTTGCGCTCCGCGTAATCGCGCCGGCAACCGAAGACCTCGTGCACATTGGAGAGAATCTCGACGCGCGCCCGCGGCAGATCGTGTGCGAGCAACGCCTGCTCGACCGGGCTGACTACCAGCGTCGCATCGCATTCGCGGATGAGCTTGTGTTCCTGCGCGCGGGTGCGCTCGGCTTTGCGGCGCAATTCGTCGCTGCCTTCGAGTTCGGCGGCCCGCTGCTCGCGCAGGTAGTGCAGGTCGACCGTGTCGAAGATGAGCCTGGCCTTGGGGGCGTACAGCCGTGCAAGACCGAGGTAGTTGATCGCGATGTAGTGGCGCGACAGCAGGATCGCGTCGAACTCGCCGCCGCGCTGCCGGAACAGGCGGATCGGATCGTTCATGTACGGCGCATACAGCACTTCGACGCCGAGCGACTGCAGCGCCTCCGTGTAGCCGGCGACATAGAGCCGGTTGTCGGCGAAGAACGTTACCTGCCAGCCGAGCGCGCGCAGCAGACGCATCAGGTTGACCATGCGCAGCGAGCCGGAATCCTGATCGGGTGTCGGCGTGCAGGCGTCGATGATGAGCAGGCGTTTTTCGCGGCGGAACGTCGCGGCACGCGGCGCGAGCGCCGCATCGTCGATCGGCGGCGGCTGCTGGATGAGCGCACTGTTCCACTTTTCCAGGAATTTCTCGCGATTGACGACTTGGTAGCGCTTGGTGCCGCTGCCCGTGTCGGTGCCTGCCGTGATGCCTTCGAAATGGATCACGGTCGACCGCGGTTCGTAGTAGACCTTGAGTCCTGCGGCGCGTACGGCAAATGCGAGATCGGTGTCTTCGTAGTAGGCCGGTGCGTAGCGCTGGTCGAAGCCGCCGAGCGATTCGAACAACGCGCGACGCAGCATTATCGCCGCGCCCGAACAGTAGTCCGCTTCGCGGCGGAAGTTGTAGCGCGGATCGGCCGGGTCCTCGAAACGGCCGTAGTTCCAGCCCGATCCGTCACGGAACACGATGCCGCCGGCTTCCTGCAGACGGCCGTCGGGATAGACGAGCTTGGCGCCGACGAGGCCCGCATCGGGTTCCTCGGCGAAACAGCGCAGCAAGGCGTCGAGCCAGCCTGGCGTGACGACGGTGTCGTTGTTGAGGAACAGTACGTATTCGCCACGCGCCGCGGCGGCGCCCGCGTTGCACGAGCCGACGAACCCGAGGTTCTGCGCATTGCGGATCGTGCGCAGGCCCTCGACGTCGGCGAGGCGTTCGGGCGTGTCGTCGCCGGAACAGTCGTCCACGACGATGACCTCGAATGTCGCCGACCCCATGTTCATCGCCAGCGATTTGAGGCAAGCCAGCGTGTAGGCGATCTTGTTGTAGACCGGAATCACGATCGAGACCTGCGGTTCGGCGACCGCGGGCAGGCGGATCTCGCCGAAGTGCTCGGCCGGATCGCCCGCAACAGCGACCGGTACCGCCGGCGGCGCGGCGCGGCGCAACTCGCGCAAGCCGCGCTGCAGCGTGCCGGCCAGTCCGCGCCGGCGCAGGCTGCCTTGCATGCGGCGCCAGAGGCCGAGCGTGCGCGTCGCGCTGAACGCGAGGCGCGCGCGCAGTCCGCGCAGCGTGCGCATGCCGAAGCGCAACGGCTTGGTCAGTCGCCACGACAGGCTGCCGTACGCGCGATCGAGCTCCGCCTTGAGCGACAGTGCCCAGCGCGTGCGTTCCGCGAAATCCTGCTCGATCGCGGAGTAATCGTCCTGCGTGCGCTTGAGCCATTCGGTGCGTTGATCGACGTCGCTCTGCAGACGTTCGATCTCGGCCAGCGTCGTGCGCACGTCGAGCTGCGACCGTCGCAGCTCGCGGTCGAGTTCGGACGCCCACTCGGCGCGCGCGTCGAGTTCGCGCGTCTGCTGCATCAGCAGGGCCGACTGGCGTCGCAGTTCGATGCGGAGCGTGTCGAGCTGCGCGCGCAAGGTCATGAGCTCGATCTGCGCGATGGTGGCGGCCTGCGGCGGAGCGGCCGTCTGCGACGCTGTGGTCGGAAGCTCTGCGTGATAGTCCGCGCTCATGTCCGCGAGCGAGCGTGGTGAGCGCGCGCGCAGCAGGTTGCGCGCGCGTTCCAGCGCCTGCGGATCGGCCGCCAATGCGGCGATGCGCTCGCGCACGGCGGCGACGTCGGGGGCGACGAGGAATCCGTCGATGCCGTCCTCGATGCGCTCGGCCAGCGCGCCGACGCGCGTCGCGATCACCGGCAGGCCGAGGCTCCAGCATTCGGACAAGGTGTAGCTGAAGGTTTCCGCGACAGTCGGCAGGATCAACGCCGCGTCCGGGTCAAGGGTCGCGACCAGCGCGGGCAGTTCGTGCGGGTGATTCCGGGAGAGGTGACGATTCAGTCGGTG
>CAMLSI010000088.1 GCA_946482585.1 uncultured Lysobacteraceae bacterium | reverse complement strand
AGCCGATGGACCGCGTGGTCTGCGGCGACGTCGGTTTCGGCAAGACCGAAGTCGCGCTGCGTGCCGCGTTCGTCACGGCGATGGCCGGCAAGCAGGTCGCCGTGCTCGTGCCGACGACGCTCCTCGCGCAGCAGCACTATCAGAACTTCCGCGACCGCTATGCCGACTGGCCGATCCGCGTCGACGTACTGAGCCGCTTCAAGACCAAGAAGGAAGTCGAAGACGCGATGGGCAAGCTGGCCGACGGCCAGATCGACGTCATGATCGGCACGCACCGCCTGCTGCAGCAGGACGTGAAATTCAAGCAGCTCGGCCTCGTCATCGTCGACGAGGAGCAGCGCTTCGGCGTGCGACAGAAGGAACAACTGAAGAAGTTGCGCGCCGAAGTCGACCTGCTGACGCTGACCGCGACGCCGATCCCGCGCACGCTGAACATGGCCATGTCCGGCATGCGCGACCTGTCCATCATCGCGACACCGCCGGCGCACCGCCTCGCCGTGAAAACCTTCATCGCGCCGTGGGATCCGGCGCAGTTGCGCGAAGCGTTCCAGCGCGAACTGCAGCGCGGCGGACAGGTGTACTTCCTGCACAACGAAGTCGACACCATCGAGAAGATGGAACGCGACCTGCAGGTGCTCGTGCCGGAGGCGCGCATCCGCATCGCGCACGGGCAGATGCCGGAGAAGGAGCTCGAGCAGGTCATGCTCGATTTCCACCGTCAGCGCTTCAACGTGCTGCTGTGCACGACCATCATCGAATCGGGCATCGACATCCCGAGCGCGAACACCATCATCGTGAACCGCGCCGATCGCTTCGGCTTGGCGCAGCTGCACCAGCTGCGCGGCCGCGTCGGCCGGTCGCACCATCGTGCCTACGCTTATCTCGTCGTGCCGGACCGGCGCCAGATGACGGCCGACGCCGAGAAGCGCCTCGAAGCGCTCGCGTCGATGGAAGAACTCGGCGCCGGCTTCACGCTCGCGACGCACGATCTGGAAATCCGCGGCGCGGGCGAATTGCTCGGCGACGAGCAGAGCGGGCAGATGCAGGAGATCGGCTTCTCGCTCTATACCGACCTGCTCGAACGCGCCGTGCGCGCGCTCAAGAGCGGCAAGGTGCCGGATTTCGAACTCGTCAGCGCGCACGAGGCCGAAGTCGAACTGCATCTGCCCGCGCTGATTCCCGATGACTATCTGCCCGACGTGCACGCGCGCCTGACGCTGTACAAGCGCATCGCGAGTGCGCGCGACGCCGAACGCCTGCGGGAACTGCAGGTCGAGATGATCGATCGCTTCGGCCTGCTGCCCGACGCGGTGAAGCATCTGTTCGCGGTCACCGAAATCAAGCTGCGCGCGACCGAACTGGGTATCCGCAAGATCGATTTCGGCGCGCAGGGCGGCCGCGTCGTGTTCGCGCCGCAACCCAACATCGATCCGCTCGCCGTGATCAAGCTGATCCAGGCCCAGCCGCGCGTCTACGCCCTCGACGGCCAGGACAAGCTCAAGGTCCGCCTGGAAATGCCCGGCACCGTCGAGCGCCTGCGCTCGGCCAACGATCTGATCACCGCACTGAGCCAACGCAAGAAGGCGGCCTGAGCGCCGCCGCGGCGCCGACGGCGCCGTTTGTCCCTGGAGTCATGAAGCCATGCATACGCGAGCCGAAGAGCTGATCCGCGCGCTCAAACTTGAACCGCATATCGAAGGCGGCCATTACCGGCGCATCTACGAATCGTCGACACGCGTCGCCTACGGCGACAGTGCGCAGCGCGCGGTCGCGACGTCGATCTATTTTCTGCTGGCCGCAGGCGAGCTGAGTCGCTGGCATCGCGTCGATGCGGACGAAGTCTGGCATTTCTACGAAGGCCAGCCGCTGGAACTGCTGCGCTACGATCCGACCGAAGACGTGCTGACCCTGCACACCCTCGGCCCGGCATCGCGCGACTCCGCTCCTGTGTTCGTCGTGCCGGCCGGCATGTGGCAGGCGGCGCGACCGCGCGGCGCCTACACGCTGGTCGGTTGCACCGTCGCGCCGGGCTACGAATACCGTGGCTTCGCGCTGCTCGACCAGGAGCCTGAAGTGGCCCGCCGGATCGGCGAGCTCGACGGCGACCTGCTGGACCTCGCCTGACCATGGCACTGAACGCGACGATCCATAAAATCGATCTGCAGGTCAGCGACATCGATCGGCACTACTACGCCACGCATGCGCTCACGCTAGCGCGCCATCCGTCGGAAACCGAAGAGCGCCTGATGCTCCGCGTGCTCGCGTTCGCGCTCAACGCGCACGACGCGCTGAGCTTCGGCAAAGGCCTCAGCGACAACGACGAACCGGATCTCTGGCGCAAGGACCTGACCGGCGCGATCGAGCAATGGATAGAGCTGGGCCAGCCCGACGAACAGCGGCTGCGCCAGGCGGCCGGCCGCGCGCCGGATGTCCGCGTCTACAGCTATGGCCGAGCGGCCTCGATCTGGTGGGACAAGCAGGCCGACGCGCTGCGCCGCATCCGCCATCTGCAGGTGTTCGAGGTCGATGCGGCGACCTGCACCGCGCTGGCTGCGCTCGTCGCGCGGAAGCTCGAACTGCAGTGCCTGATCCAGGACGGCGCCGTGCAGCTGCTGACGGATCGGGGCAGCATCGACGTGGTCCTGCAGCAACGCCTGCCGTGAAGCGAGGCCACTAGTACTCGGTAACCGCCTCGCCGCCGGACAGGCGCATCGGCAGCTCGCCGTCGTCGCCGCCCTCCAGACGCTCCGGCGCGACGAAGGGCCGCTCCTCGGCTTCGCGATCAGCACGCACGAACACCACACCGTTCGCACGCAATGCCGCGGTGTAATGCTCGAACACGCTCTGTCCGAGCGTCGCGACGAGATCGATGTCGCAATCGGCGCTGTCGGCCCAGGCGAAGTAGCGTTCCTCGCCGCTGTCTTCGTCCTGCTGCACATCGAAGAAATCCACGACGCGCTGATGCGCGCGCCGTCCTTCGCAGTTCGCCGGATGGTCCGGCACGATCAGATAGACCGCTTCCGGCAGCAGCGCTGCCAGCCGCTCGCGCTTCCACTGAACCGCAAGGCGCTGACGCGCCGCTTCGATTTCCGCGGCGAACAGGCGGAAACGATCGAGCATGTCGCGATCGCGCGCGCTCGTGTCGGCTCGCGTGTCGAGTTCCGCGACCGCGCGCAGTGCCCGCGCCGCCCAATCGTCGACACTGACGAGCCGCGCGGGCGGATACAGCGCCACTGCCGGATAGCGCTCGCCGGGCGAACCGAGCACGAACGGTCCCGGTGACCGCATCGCGTCGCGGTAGGCGCGCGGCAGACGCTTGCCCAACGCTTTCTCGAACGCGTCGAGCACTTCGGGCGGCGGTGGCGGCGTGCTGCGCAGGTCGACGCGCGCGTCGAGCGGCGTCGACGCGCGCACGACTGCGATCGCCTGGCGATAGGCGGCGAGCAGTCCCTGGGTCGCGACGGCCGCGCGGAACTGGGCCTCGATGCCGTCGCGCGTGACGATGATGGCGCCGCGACCGTGCAGCGCGCGCGTAACGCCCGATTGCATCTGCGCTTCGCCGCGCAGTTCGTACGCGTGGACACCGGGCGAGAGCTCCAGCGCGACCTGTCCGCGATTGCTGCGCGGCGTCGAACGGTCGAGCTCGAGCGCGGCCACGCGCTTGCCGTCGATCCATAGTTCGCTGCGTTCGCGCGCTTCGTCGCTGTCGAGTTCCGCCGCGAACGCGAATGCCGCCGCGCCGGCCTGCACCGCGGCGCTCGGTGCCGGAGGCCGGCGAGTAGGGTCGAGCACGACCGGCAGCAAGGTGCCGTCGTCGGCGCTGCCGGCGTCGAACCCGCCGACGGTCGCGCCGTTCGTGCCCCAGCCGTAGAGACGTCCGTCGCGCGTACGGGCGAACGCGTTGTAGTCGCCCGCGAACAGCGCTTCCACGCCTTTGCCGTCGAGCGCGGCCGCACGACGCAGATCGCCTTCGAGTTCGTCGCCGCCGTCGCCGAGCGTGCCGTAGACGTTGCCACCACGCGCCCAGACGCTGCCGTCGCGCTTGAGCACCAGCGTGTAGTCGTCGCCTGCGGCGATCGCAGCCGCATCGTCGAGACCGGTCAGCCGCCGCGGCGGCAGTGCGACGAGATCGATCGCCGGCGACGCGAGCTGCGCCGATTCGTTGACGCCCCAGCCCCAGACCGCACCGTTCGCATCGAGCGCGAGCCCATGGAAGCGGCCGAGACTGATGGCCTTGATGTTGTCGAGACCGGCGATGCGCAGCGGCTGCGCATGCGGCGGATCGGTGAAATCGAGCGGCCGCCAGCGCCCCTCGGCGCCGAGCAATCCCCAGCGCGCGCTGCCCATGCCCCAGACGCTGCCGTCGCTGCGCAGGACGATGCTCGTGTCGCCCTGGGCCGCGATGTCGACCGCATCGGGAATCGCATCGACCACGCGCGGCAGCCGCGCCTGCATGCGCGATTCGTTGCGCAGCGGTCCGCTGCCCAGTTGTCCGACCTCGTTGCTGCCCACGCTGCGCAACTTGCCGTCGCGACCGATCGCGATCAGGTGCTCGCGGCCGAGCGCGACCGCGCGCACGGCGCCGAGCGCCTCGAAGCGCCGCGGCTGATGCGGCGGCAGCTTGCAGGTTTCGGTCGTACACGCGAACTCGGCGAGATCGCCCCAGAGCCACAGCGCGCCGTCGGCATCGATCGCCGCGGCGGAATCGGAAGCGTCGTGATTGATCGCGAGGCTGACGATGCGCGACAGCCCTTCGATGCGGCGGAAGGTCTTGCGTGCCTGCGCGTCCGCATCGCCGCGCGACGGATCGGCATCGCCGCTGGCCCAGACCGTTCCGTCGGCCTGCAGCCACAGCACCTGGCTGCCGGCCACGATCTGCGGCGTGGCCGCTGCAGCGGCCGTCGCCGACAGGCAGAGCAACAACGTCGCTAGCGTCCTGTACATGGCGTGATTCGTCCTGAATTGCGCGAAGTATAGGCCACGCGGACCGGCATGCAGTCCGGGAAAAGACGCGCGTCCGCCGTCGCTGCGATGCGTCGCGCCGCAGCCGCGTCAGCGCTGCAGCACGCCGATGCGTTCATCCTTGTCGCGCCAGAGTCCGTTGATCCAGTCCTGGAAACGCGCGCGGAACGCGGCGTCGTTCTCGTAGTCGCCGTCGGCGAACCCGGCCGGAACCGCACGCTGCCGTATGTGCACGCGTACCTCGCGCACACGCCCGGCGAGAAAGTCATAGAGCGTGGGACGGCCCTGCGGATACACGATGCTGACGTCGAGCACAGTCTGCAGCAGCGGCCGCATGGCCTGGATCACGAATGCGACGCCGCCGGCGCGCGGCAGCAGCAGGTTGGCGTAGGGCGATGCCTGCTGTGCGTGCTTGACCGGCGTGAACCGCGTGCCTTCGACGAAGTTCATGACCGCGACGGGCAGCTCGCGGAATTTCTCGCAGGCGCGCTGCGTGGCCTGCAGATCCTTGCCGCGCAGATGCGGACGCCGCTCGAGCTCGGCGCGCGAATAGCGGCGCATGAACGGAAAATCCAGCGCCCACCAGGCAAGACCGAGCACCGGCACGAAGATCAGCTCGCGCTTGAGAAAGAACTTCAGCATCGGGATGCGTTCGGCAAACACGAGCTGCAGCATGGGAATGTCGACCCAGCTCTGGTGATTGCAGACGACGAGATACCAGCCGTCGCGGCGCAGCTCGGCATCCCCGGTCACTAGAACGCGCGTGCCGGCCGCGCGGATCAGACGGCTGTTGATGCCGACCCAACTCTGTGCGATCGCCGTCAGCGTGCGGCTGAGACGCCGCCGCAATCCCGCGAACGGCAGCAGTACCTTGACCAGCGCGAGCGCGAGCAGCGGCGACGCATGCACTATGGTGTTGAGCGCGACGAGCAGGAACGCGGCACCGGCACGCAGCGGTGCCGGAAGCGGGCGGAGCATAGGCCGGACGCCAAGTAAAAGGGCGCACCAGGATACCCAAGCGAATTGACGTTGACGATGCGCCCCTCGTCTGGCCGGTCCCGGTCCCGGTCCGGTTCATCGTATCGCCGACAGCGCCTTGTCCGGCTGCGCTTTCAGCAACGACAGATCGGTTCGCAGTGCCGGCGACACCAGCCACGACTGGCTCGCGCCGCGCATGCCGGATTGCGCCAGCAGGCGGACCTGCCGTTCCTCCGGGCAGAGTCCGGCCAGCTCGGCGCCGGCGATGCTGTGAACGAGCAGCTCGCCGAGCACGTCGCCGCGTTCGCGCGTCTGTGCATGCAGTTGCTTCAGCGACTGCGTCGCTTCGATCCGTTCGCCGTCGGCGCGGAGCACGAGCACGTCGAGGCTCTGCAGGCGCTGCCGCGCGAACCAGTCGTCCGGTTGCACGAGCGGCCTTATCCGATGCATTTCCTGCCGCGCATCGCCGACCCGCCCCTGCGCGAACGCGATCTCGGCAGCGGCGAGACGCAGGTCGACCTCGGTCGCGATAAAACCGGACCGTGTGACCACGGGAATCACCGCGTCGACGAGTTCCCGCGCGCGCTCCAGTTCGCCGACGCGCGACAGCATGGGGGCGACTTCGGCGACGAGCATCCAGCGTTCGATCTGGGACGACTGATGCCGGCTCGAATCGGCCAGCGACAGCAGCGATGCTCTCGCCGTCGTCGCATCGCCCGCGAGAATCGCGAGCTCGGCCCTCGCCGCCACGGCGTGCAGCGCGTAGTACGGCAGATTCGGCGAACCGCAGACTTCGATCGCGGTCTTCGCATCGGCAATGCGGCCGAGGCGGACCAATACCGTCTCGCGCGCGCAGTCCAGTCCGGTCGCCATCGGCTGCGATCCCTGCGCATCGCGCACGCGGAGCAGCTCCTGTGTCGCCGCGGCGGTCGCGAGTGCGGCTTCATAATGGCCCCGCCGGAACTGCACGCGAACCTCGGCCAGGCCGACGAGAAAGCCCAGAGAGCCTTGCAGGGATTCCGCACGCAGATGGCGCAGACGACGGTCGGCTGCCGAAAGATCGCCGCGCCACATGTCCAGGCGCAGCAGGTTCGCGCTGATCTGCCGCTGCAGATAGCGATCTCCGGCGGTATCGGCGACCGCCTCGGCCTGGCGCAGGCGCTCGGACGCGCCGCGCGTTTCGCCGCGGCGCAGATGCAGTTGACCGACGCGCCGCAAGGCGTCGATCTCGGCAGCCGCGTTGCCGGCGGCGCGCGCCTCGGCGAGCAGCTCGTCGAGATCGGGCAGATGCGGACCGGTTTCCGAGTCGCGGATGTCGCGCATCAGCTTCGCGCGCAACATGCCGAGCTTGTCGCCGGCGGAGGTGAAGCCGGCGATCGCGTCGTCGTAAAGCGCGTCGTCGATCGGCAGGGCGCTCCAGATGAGGCCGTCCATGAGCAGCAGCGTCGCGCGGGCGCGATCCTGGTCCCAGCCGAGCGCACGCGCGAGCCGGATCGCCTCACCCGCCGTCGCGCGGGAACGCGCGAGGTCGAGCGTGGCGAGCTCGGTCTCGCCGCGCTCGATCAGCCAGGCCAGCGCCTGCGACGGCGCCGCGGGGATGGCGCCCGACAATCGGTCGAGCGCGTCGCGGCTGTGACCGCCGCGACGCAGGTTCGTCGCCTCGGCGAGGCGCAGGTCGAGGCGCTCATCGATGCTGCGCGCGGCCAGTTCGCCGAACTGCCCCGCCGCGGCGAGATAGTCCTGACGGATCGCGAGAATGCGCGCGCGCAGCAACGGCTGCATGGCCTGCGGCAGGCTTGCCACCCAGCGTTCGGCCGGCACGAGTTCGGCCTGGGCCGCATTCGATTGGCCGAGCTCGGCGAGCGCCGCCGCAAGATGCAGGCGTGCGAAGCCGAAATCAGGCGCCACGTCGAGCACGTGTCGGTACAGCGCGGCCGCCTCGTTCCAGCGCCCGCGTCGTTCGGCGTCGATGGCCCTGACGAGACTCGGCGCCGCGGCGGCATCCAGCGTGACCAGCGACGGCAGGTCCGCAGCCGCGACATCCGGCATGAAGCGGCGCACGACGTCGCGACTGAGTGTGTCGATCGTCGCGAGCATGCGCTCCGGCGGAGCGGCATGGTCCAGATTCAGCGTGCGGCCGTCTTCGTGCAGATGCGCGCGCACGTGCCATTCGCTGTCGCGCCCGACCGGCATCGCTGCGCTGAGCAGCACGACGGCTTCGGCGCTTTCGCGCTCGCCCGATGCGTCGGCGACCTTGATGCGATCGGTGCGCGTGCCGAGCTGCCATTCGATCCAGCTCTGCAGCAGATCCGCAGGCCAGCGCGCCTCGGTGTTGAGCGATACGTCGGGCACTGCGAGGATCATGACCTGCGAGGTCTGGGGCGGCATGCGCATCGAGAACAGCGCGATCACTAGCGCGACCAGCAGCAGCGCGGCGACGCCGAGCTGGAAGTGCTGACGGCCTCGCGCCGGCACGGAGGGAGCCGGCATGGCCGCCGTCGGGAGCGGCGCTTTCGCGGCCGGCAACGGCGATTCGCGACCGACCGGATCGTTCGATGACGCCGGTTCCAGATCGCCCGGCGGATCGAAGACGTAGCCTTGTTTCGCGACGGTGCGGATCCAGCCTTTCGCATCGTCGCCGAGTGCCTTGCGCAGCACCCAGATGCTCGTCGTGATGTTCGCGTCCTCGACGACGACGCCGGTCCAGACGCGGCGGAAGATTTCCTCGCGGGTATGCAGGAGTCGCGGCTCGCGCAGGAACAGCAGCAGCAGATCGAAACAGCGCTGGTTCAGTTCCTGCACGCGGCCGTCGCGACATACGCTGCGGTAGCGCAGATCGAACTCCACGTCACCCAGGCGAAGGCGTTGCGTGTTGTCCGGCCAGGGATAGCCCAGTGCCTCCGACATCGTTTCTCCGCTGCGGACGCATTCGGATGCGTACTGGCCTGTATGCCCCGTACACCCGACGCCCGCCTGTTCAGCTACGTCAAGTCGCGAACAAACTATCGGCAGTCGTTCGCGCGGAAACAAGTAAAAACGCGTGAACCCCGAGCGACATTCCACAACCGGCCGTCGGCGCCAGCGCCGCTGAAACGTCGCGACGCCCGCGGACGGACAACGCGGCATTTGTCGAATCTCTCGCCCTTCACGGCGAAAACCGGAAAAAGCATCGTGTGCTCCAGCCGACGTCGCCACGACGAGGCGACAGTGGCGTACGCGAGGAAACCGGTGTCTTCATCGACGTCAACAACTGTTCCACGACTGCCGCACCGCGCGACTACTGCAGACCGTCCGCGAAGATGCGATCCGACGCGCCGACCAGCTCGGCCAGCACGGCCGCATTCGTCTTGAGTATCGCCGCGCCCATGGCCTGCGCGTTGACGCCCATGTTGACCGGCGTGTCGGTGCTGCGGTGATAGTGCGGATAGTCGGCGTAGTCCGAGTCGATCGCGAGCACGGTCTCCTTGTTCGCATTGAGGTAAGGCATGTGATCCGAGCCGAACGGATTCGTGCTCAAGGTCAGATTCAGTCCCGGCACGTAAGCCGACGCGGCGGCGGCGAAGCGATCGAGAAACGACTGGTACGCCGCCTTGGTTTCGTAGGTCGCATCGAGCTGGTCGTCGGCGCTGTAACCGATCATGTCCATCACGACGACCGAACGCACCTTGGCGATGTCGCCGCTGCCCTGCAGCGCCTGCACGTGACGCGTGCTGCCGTAGAGGCCTTGTTCCTCTCCCGCATAGCACATGAACAGCACGGAGCGCTTCGGCTTGAACGGCAGCAGCGCACGCGCGAGCTCGATCACGCCGGCACAGCCGCTCGCGTTGTCTTCGGCACCCGGCGTGTTCGTGACCGAACTGCCGCTGCTGTTGCGCGAATCATAGTGGCCGCCGACGATGATCCATTCGTCCGGCAAGGCCGTTCCGGTCCAGGTGCCGATCACGTTCTGCCGCGTGATGGTGCCGCCGCCGGACGCCGGCATCGTGAAGTTGGGCGTCGTGACGGCGAGACCGAGACTCTGGAAGCGGCCGCCTATCCAGTCGCGTGCGGCGTTCAGGCCGGTAGTGCCGTAGCTCGAGCGATCCCAGCTCGCGAGCTGGCTGAGATCGGCGAACCAGCGCGGCGCGTCGATGCGATCGACGATGGGTTGAATCAGCGGGTCCGGCGCGATGCCGGCCGGCAGGTCGAGGCGAGCCTGTCGTGCAAGCACTTCATTGCCCTCGACGCGGCGCCAGATGTCGTGGCTGCCGTCATGCGCGGGCAACGCCGCACCGGGATCGAGCTGCCGCAACTGCCAGCGTCCGCTTTGCGCGAGCAGCCGGCCCGGCACGGCTTCGCCGGGATCGCAGCCGATCGCATGCAGGGCGAGATCGCGCCGGTCGAGCGCGACGGCCTCACTCATCGACGTACCGCCCCTGCCGAGCTCCCGGATCGCCGCGGGCTCGCCGCCGACGACGAGCCGCGTGCCCATCTCCAGCCACCAGTTCACGCCTTCGCGCTGCTTGAGCGCAGCGATTTCGACGGCCGATGCGCGGTGGATGTCGACCACGAGCGCCTGTTCCTGCGGCACGGCCATCGCAGGCGCAAGCAGCAGGCCGAGTGCGGGCAGCAGCATGGAGCGTCTCCGGCAACGGGGAAGATCCCGAGTCTACCCGGCGCCGGCCTGGGCCAACTGCGAGCGCACTCGCAGGTATCGCGGGGCGGAACCGTATGGTGGCTTCATCGCGCACATCGCCGCGCGCAGCGATGGCGAAGCCCGGCGCGCACGCTGCGCGCCTTGCCGATCTGCGCATCGCGCCAATGACCGTGGTCACGGTTTTGCCGTATCCGGCGCATTGACGCGGCCGCCGTGCGATTTCGCGCCGGCAATTGCTATACAGCAGCACGGCGGCGGCGACCGGCCGCCGCCACGTCTCTCGTCATACGGACCTCTCCATGTTGCGAAAACTGCTCCACACTCTCGCCGCCGCGCTGTTTTGCGCCGCGGCGCACGCGGCCCCGTCCGCACCGGACACCGAGGCTCAGGCTGCCGTCGATGCGCTGCTCGCCGCCGACCGCCGCTTCGCTGAAGCCAGCGCGAAGACCGACCCGGTCACCGGCCTCAGCGCGATGTTCGCCGACGACGTCATCATGCCCGTGCCGGGCAACCGCTTCGCCCGCGGCGTCGCGGAGGTGCGCGACTTCCTGCGCAGCACGCCCGATTACCAGAAGTCGCGGATCGAATGGACGCCGCAGCGCGGCGGCGTGTCCGCCGACGGCCAGCACGGCTTCACCTTCGGCTACATGCGCCTGCACAAGTCCGACAACAGCGTGCAGCCGCTGAAGTACCTCGCGTACTGGGTGCGTCGCGACGACCGCTGGCGCGTCGTCGTCTACAAGCGCAGCGGCGCGAAAGCCGCACCGGCCTCGATCGCTGCCATGCCGCCCGCGCTGCCGGCACGCCTGCTCCACGGCGCCGCCGACGCGACACGCACGCAGGAATACGCGCGCAGTCTCGACCAGGCCGAGCGGGCGTTCTCCGACGAAGCGCAGAAGATCGGCCTCGGCCCGGCATTCGCGAAGTACGGCAGCGGCGATGCGATCAACCTCGGCGGTCCCGACAACGCCGAGGTCGTGCTCGGTGCCGACAACATCGCGAAAATCGTCTCGGCGGGCGGACCGCCGGACACGAGCCCCGTCACCTGGGCTCCCGACGAAGTCATCGTCGCCGGCAGCGGCGATCTCGGCATCACGATCGGTTTCCTGCAGCCGAACGCGGCCGGCCCCGACGGCAGCCGCAAGCCGATTCCGTTCTTCACGATCTGGCGTCGGCCGGATACCGAATCGCCGTGGCGCTACGTTGCCGAGTGACCGTCATTCGCGGGGGGGCCGCTAAGGCTGCACGAGTCCCTTGCGCACGGCGATCATCGCGGCCTGCGTGCGGTCGTTGATGCCCATTTTCTGCAGGATCTGGCTCACGTAGCCCTTGACCGTGCCTTCGGTCAGCGACAACGATCGCGCGATCGCCTTGTTGCTCAATCCCTGCGCGATCAACTGCAGCACGGACAGCTCGCGCACGGTCAGCGCGACGCTGTCGTCGCCGGGCGTACGCAGCCGCGCGACGAGCTGGCGCTGGACCGTCGCATGCAGCGATGGCACGCCGGCCGCGACCTGGCGCACGGCGGCGGCGAGATCGCTGCCGAGCGCATCCTTGAGCAGGTAGCCGGTCGCACCGGCCGCGAGCACATCGCGCACGAGACTGTCTTCGGCGAAGCTCGTGAACACGAGGATCTCGATCGGCGGCCATGCGGCGCGCAGACCGCGAATGTTCTCCGCCGGATCGCCGCCGGGCATCTTGAGATCGAGCACCGCGACGCGCGGCTGCAACGCGGCCACGGCGGCGATCGCATCGCGCGCATTGGCGAAATCGGCGACGACCTCGAGGTCGCTCTCTTCGTCGAACACCGCGCGCAGCCCTTCGCGCACGACCGAATGGTCGTCGACCAGAATGACGGTGATGCGTTCGCTCATGATCGTGCCGTCGTGTCGGCGGCACGATCGCGTCGCGGCAGGCGCACGTGCACTTCGGTGCCGCGCGGCACGCGCGCACGGACCGACGCTTCGCCGAACAGCGCCGCCGCACGCTCGCGTATGCTGCGAAACCCCATGCCGGGCACGTGATCGGCGGCGACGCCGGCGCCGTCGTCGGCCACCGTCAATTCGCAATAGTCGTCGCGCACCGCGGCCGCGATCCACAGCCGCTTGCCGTGCGAATGCCGCACCGCGTTCGAGACGGCTTCCTGGCAGCAGCGCAGCAGCACGGCCTCGGTGTCGATCTGCTGCGGCTCGTACTGGGCGAAGTCCATGCGCAGCTCCAGCGTCTCGGGCACCATCGCGGTGAGCAGTTGATTCAGCGCGCCGGGCAGCGCGTGCTCGCGCAGCTGCTCGACGCAGATCACGGCGCGGCTGCGGCGCGATCGCGCGACGACCGGTTCCGGCGGCTGCAATTCGCGCAGCAGGTTGCGCATCTCCGCATGCGCCGTGCGCGCGAGCTGATGCAGGCGCTCGACGCGGCGCTGGCCTTCGGCCGGATCGCGCTGCCACACGTTCGACAGCGTCTGGGTCAACAGGCCAATCGCCGACAGGATCTGCGTCACGTTGTCGTGCAGTTCGCGACCGAGGTTCTGGCGTTCGCGCAGGACCGCATTGTCGCGCGCCGCGGCCGCGAGACGCCGGTTGTGCACGGCCACGGCGAGAAAGTCGGCGATGACTTCGAGGCTGCTCAGGTCGAGCTCGTCGAATCGCTGATTGCCTTCGACGTTGAGCACACCCAGCACTTCCTCGCCGACGCTGAGCGGCACGGCGAGCTCGGCCAGCGGTGGCGTCATGCCCGGCGGCGTGATGTAGCGCGGATCGATCGAGACGTCGTTGACGAGCTGGCTGCGCCGCTCGCGCACGGCCGCGCCCATGATGCCGCGCGCGACCGGCACGCGATCCTCGCCGCGGATGCGGCGCTTGTAGTCGCCGCCGCGAATCCGGATCACGAGTTCGTCGCGCCGCTTCTCGTCGACCAGCGGAATGTCCACATTTTCAAAACCGAGCAACTCGTGGATCGCATCGGCGCTGCGCTGCAGCAGCGCGTCGATGTCGTCCTCGGCCTGGATGATGCCGG
>CAMLSI010000087.1 GCA_946482585.1 uncultured Lysobacteraceae bacterium | reverse complement strand
GCCGGTCCACGGCATTGCCGCAGATCGCCTCATGTCCGTCCGTCCCTGCCTCCTTCGCGCGCTCGTCGTCATCCTCGATCACGACGAGCGGCTCGCCCCGGCTCTTGAGGCCGCTCGCCAGCATTTTGCCGACGCGCCCATAGCCGACCAGCACGACATGGGTGAGATCGGCCGAAGGGGTCGGTTCGGGCGCGGCCTGCGCCCTGTCCCGGTCGCGCATGATGAACGAGAAGAGGAACGGGTTGAGGAAGATCGAGAAGATCGCGCCGGCGAGGATGAGGTCGCGCGCTTCCTCCGGCATGATATCGAGACCCACGCCGAGCGTCGCGAGAATGAAGGAAAATTCGCCGATCTGCGCGAGGCTGGCGGCGATGGTCAGCGCGGTGTCGCTCTTATGGCCGAACACCCGCACGATGTAGAAAGCCGCGAGGGACTTGCCGAGCACGATGATGGCGACCGTGGCGATCAGCGGCAGCGGCTGCTCGATGATCACGCGCGGATCGAACAGCATGCCGACCGAGACGAAGAACAGCACGGCGAAGGCGTCGCGCAGCGGCAGCGACTCTTCCGCCGCGCGATAGCTCAGCTCCGATTCGCGCAGCACCATGCCGGCGAGAAAAGCGCCGAGCGCGAACGACACGTCGAACAAGGTGCCTGCGAGGAAGGCGATGCCGACGGCGGCGGCGATGACGCAAAGCGTGAACAGTTCGCGCGAGCCCGTGCGGGCGACCTGCCAGAGCAGCCACGGAAACAGTTTGCGGCCGCCGACCAGCATGAGCACGACGAACGCGGCGACCTTGCCCAGGGTCAGCAGCAACGCGAGCCAGAGCGGTCGCGCGGCTTGCGCGGTACCGTGATCGGCGCCGTCGAGGCCGGCGAGCGCCGGCAACAGCACGAGCGCGAGCACCATGACGAGGTCCTCGACGACGAGCCAGCCGACCGCGATGCGGCCGTTGACCGATTCGAGCAGGCCGCGGCCCTCGAGCGCGCGCAACAGCACGACGGTGCTGGCGACCGACAGCGCGAGACCGAACACGAGTCCGGCCGCGAGCGGCCAGCCCCAGAGCCACGCGAGCCCGGCGCCGAGCGCCGTCGCGACCGCGATCTGCACGAGTGCGCCCGGCAGGGCGATGCGTTTGACCGAGAGCAGGTCGTCGAGCGAGAAGTGCAGGCCGACGCCGAACATCAGCAGCATCACGCCGATTTCGGCGAGCTGCTGGGCGAGATGCACATCGGCGACGAAGCCGGGCGTGGCCGGGCCGATCAGGATGCCGGCGACGAGATAGCCGACGAGTGCTGGCAGCTTGAGCAGCCGCACGGCGATGAAGCCGACGACCAGCGCGAGGCCGAGGGCGGCAGAGATGGTTGCGATCAGTTCTACGCTATGGGGCATCCGTCACCAGGAGTCGGCGTTGCAGTCGTTCGGCGCGGCGGGCGAGCGCCGCGCGATGCGCGGCGTTGCAGCGAACCGGCACGGCATCGCGCCGCTGCCGGATGGCGGGGGCGCACCGGGGTCGTGCAGACCCCGGCGCCGCGCCTCGACTCTAACGCGGAGCGCGTTAGTTCGGCGTCGTCGGGCGCAGGGTCGTCTCGAACAGCTTGAGGATGCGCGCGTACTCGTCGCGCCATGCGGCCGCATGCGTGAAGCCGTGACGCTCGAGCGGATACGGCGCGAGTTCGACGTTGTCCTTCTTGAGTTCGATCAGGCGCTGGAACAGGCGTACGGAGTCCTGGAAGAACACGTTGTCGTCGATCATGCCGTGCGCGATCAGCAGCGGACCCTTCAGGCCGTCGGCGAATTCGATCGGCGAACTGCGGCGATAGGCGATGTCGTCGATCTCGGGCGTGTTGAGGATGTTCGAGGTGTATTCGTGGTTGTACTGCGTCCAGTCCGTGACCGGGCGCAGCGCCGCGCCGGCCTTGAACACCTCGGGCGCGCGGAACATCGCGATCAAGGTCATGAAGCCGCCGTAGGAGCCGCCGTAGAGGCCGACGCGATCCGGATCGCCGCCGTGTTCCTTGACCAGCCAGTTCACGCCGTCGATCAGGTCTTCGAGTTCGGGCGTACCCATCCTGCGATAGATCGCGGTGCGCCAGTCGCGGCCGTAGCCTTCGGACGCGCGATAGTCGAGATCGAGCACGAGATAGCCGCGCTCGGTCAGCAGGTTGTGGAACATCTGTTCGCGGAAATAGTACGGATAGCTCAGGTGCGTGTTCTGCGTGTAGCCGGCGCCGTGCACGAACAGCACGATGGGGCGCTTGCCGCCGCTCGCGGCCGGCCTGCTCTCAGACGGTGTGTAGAGCTTGCCCCAGATCGGCGTGTTTCCGTGCGAGGACGGCACCGGTACGATGCCGGGCGGCTGCCACGCGATCGCCTTGAATGCGTCGCTGCGCGTGTCGGTGAGCTGGCGCGCGGTGCCGCTGCCGTCGGCCGGCAGCACGCTGATCTGCTGCGGCACGTAGCTGCTCGAATGCGCGACGAGCAGGCGCGTGCCGTCGGGCGACAGCGCGAAGCTCTCCAGACCCTTCAGCGTGGTCAGGCGCCGGGTTTCGCCGCCGCCGGTCGCGACGCGGTAGGCGTCGTAGCTGTAGGGCGCTTCGGCATTGCTCTTGAAATAGAACCAGGCGCCGTCGGGCGAAACCTGCGGCGAGGAGACCTCGAAGCGGCCCTGCACGACGGCCTTGGGCTTGTCGCCGTCGCGGCGCGTATACAACGCGGCAAAGCCGGATTCTTCCGACACGTACCACAAGGTGCGATTGTCCGGCAGCCAGCCGAACTCGTTGAAGTTCCAGTTGATCCACGCGGCGTCGCTGAGGCGATGACGCATGGTCAGCGCCGGTTTTTCCGCGTTGGACAGGGTCGCTATCCAGCGATCCTTGTTGTCGGTGGCGCGCAGCATCAGTGCGAGCTGGCTGCCGTCGCGCGTGAACTGCATCGCGTTGACCGTGATCGCACGCACGACCTTCTCGGGTTTCTTGTCGCCTTTCGCGCCGCTCTTCTTCGCGTCCTTCGCGTCCTTTTTCGCGTCTTTGCCGGCCTTCGCCGTGTCGCCCTTCGCGGCGGCGGCATCGGCCCTGGCTTTCGCCGCCTCGTTCTCGGCGCGGATCGCCTTGAGCGGATCGTCTTCGGCGCCGGGCAGCGTGGAGAGATCGAGCTTGGTCGCCGACAGCTTCGTCAGGTCGACCTGCCATACGGTTTCCGGCGCCGGGTTGCCGCGACCGACGCGCGTGCGCACGTCCTCGATTTCCTCGTAGCCCGATTCGGTCACGTACATCGGCATCTTGCCGGCACGGCCAGCGTCGAAGCCCTTGGGCGTCGTGACCACGACCAGCCAGCGGCCGTCGGGCGACAGCAGACTCGCGTTCGTGATCTGCACCTCGTCGCCGAGGTAGACGGGTTCGGCGGCGCGGCTCGCATCGGCCTTGCGTAGTTCGTCGGCGCGCGCCTTCAGCGCTTCCTTGTTGTCGTGGTCCTGCTTCAGCGTGCCGATCAAACGCAGCTGAAGCCGCTCGAACTCGCCGAGCTTCTTGTCCCGGGGATTCTTCTCGGCCTTCAGTACCGCGATCGGGAAATTCACGCCGCTGGCGAAGTCGTAGCCGTACCAGTCGCTGCCGACGCGATACTGCAGCGTGGCCTGGTCGGCCGAGAACTGCGGCGCGGATTCTTCTTCGCTGCTGCGCGTGACCTGGACCAGCCGACGGCTGCCGAGCTCGCGCACGAAGATGTCGCCGTTGCGCACGAACGCGGCGCGGCGGCGGTCCTTGTCGTAGGCGGCGTCCTTGCCGTCGATCGCGGCGAGTTCGGCCGGACTCAGCACGCTGTCCTTGCCGTCGCCCGGATCGACGCGGTGCACGTCGCGCACGACCGAATCGGCGCGCTTGAGCGCGTAGTAGACCGCCGCTCCGTCGGCCGACCAGTACGGCGTCTCGACGGCGGCGCCGATCCAGTCGGGCTCGGCCATGATCTGGTCGAGCGTGAGCGCGGCCTGGGTCGGCAGCGCGATGAGGCCGACCAAGGCGGCGACGGCGATACTGAGTCGGGCGGACATAGGCGGATTCCGGGACGGGAGCGCCCGAGCATAGCCAACCCGGCCGCGCTTGAGCCGTGGCAATGGTCATTGCCGCCCGGGCGTCCGCCGCCCTGTGGCACCATCCGGGTCTTTGCCGGAGTCTCGCCCATGATTCTGCCCGCCGTTGAACTCGAAACCCGGGCCAAGCCCAGCCACAGCGTGATCTGGCTGCACGGACTCGGCGCCGACGGCCACGATTTCGCGCCGATCATCCCCGAGCTCGTCGCGCGCGACTGGCCGGCGCTGCGCTTCGTGTTTCCGCATGCGCCCGTGCGCCCGGTCACGATCAACGGCGGCGCGCCCATGCGCGCGTGGTACGACATCAAGGGCGCGGACATCGCCTCGCGCCAGGACGAGGCCGGCGTGCGCGAATCGATCACGCAGCTCAACGCGCTGATCGCGCGCGAGTCCGACCGCGGCGTGCCCGCGTCGCGCGTGATCCTCGCGGGCTTTTCCCAGGGCGGGGCGATCGTGCTGGCCGGCGGCGTGCGCCATCCCAAGCGCCTGGCCGGCATCGTCGCGCTGTCGACCTACCTGCCGATCCACGAAACCACCGCGGCCGAGCGCAGCGCGGCCAACGCCGACCTGCCGATCTTCATGGGGCACGGCAGCCTCGATCCCGTGGTGCCGCAGACCCTCGGCACGCGGTCGCGCGACCTGCTGCGCGGCCTCGGCCACGAGATCGACTGGCACAGCTATCCGATGGCACATACCGTCAGCGCGCAGGAAATCGCCGACCTGCGGCAATGGATGGGCGCGCGCCTCGCGGCATAATCCGTCGCAGTATCCAGCGCCGGGGAGGGCGCAGGTTGGCCAGACCCGAACGCGCCGCCGCCGCGGCGCACGACGACGATCCTGCGCACCACTGGCTGCCGAATTTCTGCAGCTGGCCGGTGCTGTTCGCGCTCGTCGTCATCGGCGAGCTCGTCGCGCTCATCGTCGTGCTGTCGGCGAGCGATGTCAGCGTGCCGACCTGGCAGAGCTTCGGCACCGCGAGCCTGTTCGTACAGTGGCTGGCCGTGATCTGGACCGTCTGCCTGTGCAAGGCGCGGCCGCTGCTCGTGCGACTCGCTCCGTGGATGGGCGAATTCGCGGCGTACACGCTGATGCTCGTCACGACCGTAGTCGCGAGCTGGATCGTGTTCGCGATCGACCGCAACCTCGCCCTCGGTTTCATCGGCGCAGACGCGGACGCGGTGCGGTTCGTGCTGCGCAACAGCGTGATCTGCGCGCTGGTCGGCGGCGCCGTGCTGCGCTATTTCTACGTGCAGGAGCAGTGGCGCGCGCGCATTCACGCCGAGGAGCGCGCGCGCTTCGACGCGCTGCAGGCACGCATACGGCCGCATTTCCTGTTCAACAGCATGAACGTCATCGCGAGTCTGATCCGCGCCCGGCCCGCCCAGGCCGAAGCCGCGGTCGAGGATCTCGCCGACCTGTTCCGTGCCGCGCTCGGTCGCGAGGATGCGCGCGGCACGCTCGGCGAGGAGCTCGATCTCGCGCGCGGGTACCTGCGCATCGAGGAATTGCGCCTCGGCGGGCGACTCCGGGTCGACTGGCAGGTCGAGGCGATGCCGCGCGATCTCGAACTGCCCTCGCTGCTGCTGCAGCCGCTCGTGGAAAACGCGATCTATCACGGCATCCAGCCGCTGCCGGAAGGCGGTGCGGTCGAGGTCGTCGGCCGGATCGACGAGGCGGCCGTGGAAATCCGCGTCAGCAATCCGTGCCCGGCGCCCGCGGCGCGGCGCGGCGGCGGCAACGGGGTGGCGCTGGCCAATATCCGCAGCCGGCTCGCGCTGCACTATGGCGAACGCGCTTCGCTCGCCGTCGAGGACGGCGGCGACAGCTATGTCTGCCGCCTGCGCCTGCCGCTCGCGCGCTGATCGGAGACAACGTGGACAATTCGCATCAATCGGGTCGGGTCATGACGTGGGGAGACGGATCATGCGTGTATTGATTGCCGACGACGAACCGCTCGCGCGGGAACGCCTCGCGGCGCTCGTCGCCGATGCGGGCAGCGAAGTCGTCGCGAGCGTCGAGAACGGCGAACAGGCCGTGCAGCAGGCCGACCAGCTTCGCCCGGATGTCTGCCTGCTGGACATCCGCATGCCCGGCATGGACGGGCTCGACGCCGCGCGCATCATCGCCGAGATGGGCGACGCGCCGGCGGTGATCTTCTGCACCGCCTACGACGAGTACGCGCTGAAGGCGTTCGACGCGCATGCGGTCGACTACGTGATGAAGCCGGTGCGGCGCGAACGGCTGGAGCAGGCGCTCGCGCGCGCCGGCCGTCTCGGCGTGAACAAAGTGGACAAAGTGGCAGACACGCTCGGTCCGCACCGGCAGCGCAGCCACATCTGCGCGCGCGTGCGCGGCAACCTCGTGCTCGTGCCGGTGCAGGACATCCTGTATCTGCAGGCCGAGGACAAGTACGTCGTCGTGCACCACACCAAGGGCCAGGTGCTCATCGAGGACGCCCTCAAGGGGCTCGAGGACGAGTTCGGCGACTACTTCGTGCGCATTCACCGCAACTGCCTGGTCGCGCGCGACCGCATGTCCGGCCTTTCGCGCGGCGGCGACGGCCGCGTGTTCGTGAAGATCGACGGCAGCAGCGACGTGCTCGAAGTCAGCCGGCGCAACCTGCCGGGCCTGCGCAAACTCGTGCGCAGCCTGTAGGCGGCCGCGAGGGGCGCCGGCTACCGGGCCGGCGCCGCAGCAGCTAGGATGCGGCGTCTTCCGCGCCGTCGAATTGCCCATGAAATTGCTGCGTATCGCCACGCGCCAGAGCGCGCTGGCCCTCTGGCAGGCCGAACACGTCGCCGCGCGACTGCGCGCCGCGCATGCGGACCTGCAGGTCGAACTCGTGCCGATGACTACGCGCGGCGACCAGATCCTCGACCAGCCGCTGTCGGCTATCGGCGGCAAAGGGCTGTTTCTCAAGGAACTCGAGGTCGCGATGCTCGAAGGTCGCGCCGACATTGCCGTGCACTCGCTCAAGGACGTACCGATGGAGCTCGAAGCCGGCTTCGCGCTCGGCGCGGTGCTCGAACGCGCCGACGCTGCCGACGCCTTCGTCAGCAACCGCTACCGCCGCGTCGAGGAACTGCCGCCGGGCACGCGCGTCGGCACTTCGTCGCTGCGGCGTCAGGCGCAATTGCGTGCGCTGCGTCCCGACCTCGTGCTGTCCGACCTGCGCGGCAACGTCGGCACACGGCTCGCCAAACTCGATGCCGACCAGTACGACGCGATCATCCTCGCCTGTGCCGGCCTCGAGCGACTGGGCTTGTCCGCGCGCATTGCGAGCCGGCTCGATCCGCCGCACTGGATTCCCGCCGTCGCGCAGGGCGCCATCGCGATCGAATACCGCGCGGCCGATCGCGCGACCCTGCACTGGCTGCTGCCGCTCGACGATGCCGACACGGCGCGCTGCACCCGCGCCGAGCGTGCGATGAATCGCCGCCTGCACGGCAACTGCAGCGTGCCCATCGCGGGTTACGGCCGCGAGATCGAATCGGGTCTCGAGCTCACCGGTCTCGTCGGCGATGCCGGCAGCGGACGCCTGATCCGCGCCACGGCATCGGGGCCGCTCGACGCGCCCGAAGCGCTCGGCGAGCGTGTCGCGCAACTGTTGCTCGATCAGGGCGCGGGGGAACTGCTCGGACGGAAATCGTAGGTCGCGGTCCGCCGCGACTCGCCGCGATCCAAAAGAGAACGGGCCCTTTCGGGCCCGTTCCGCTTTTGCAGCTTTTGCAACGATCAGAAGTTGTAGACGAGATTCGTCGTCATCAGCTGATCGGTCTTCTTGAGGCCCGGCGCGACGTCGGAGTTGTGGCGCACCTGGTAGCCGAGCTTGAGCGCGAGCGTCTTGTTCATGTTGACCACGAGGCCGGCGTCGTTCTGGTAGAACGTGTTGTCCGAGCCCGCTTCGACGAGGAACGTGTTTTCGAACGCGGTGTTTTCGTTGAAGCGGTGACGGAAGCCGATCAGGCCGCGGCCGACGACATCGGATTCGGCCTCGCCCGTGAGCACCGGTTCGAAGCGCTTGTAGCCCGGGCCGATTTCGAACGACAGCTCGGTGCGTTCGTTCTTGATCGCGGTATAGCCGTAGCCGAGCGAGAGCACGGCCTGGTAGTCGAACGGCGAGAAGTCATCGTTCTCGTAGCGCAGTGCGCCGACCAGATAGCTGCGCTCGTCGAACTTGTAGCCGATCGAGGCGCCGGTCTCGTAGCGGTTCGCGGTGTAGTCGTAGCGCGTCACGGCGGTCGGGACGCCGTCGATGGTCTGGATGCTGGTGGTGTTGCCCTTGGCGCGGAGGGCGGTCAGATAGAAGGTGTCCTTCCAGACATCGTCTTCCATGCTGAAATTGAGCTTCGCGTTGAGATTTTCCGACTTCGCGTTGCCGCGCGACGCCGCGAAGCCGAGTTCGCCGGAGCCGGCCCAGCCGCCGTCGGCGGAAGCGACGAACGGCGCGACAGCGAGTACGGCGGCAGCGATGAGGTTCTTTTTCATGGGGTTCGCCCTTTTTTCGATGACAAATCGGGAACGCATGCGGGCGTCGAAAAACGCGGACACACGGAGCGCCGGATACTACGGCGACGGATTGAATCCGGTCTGAACCATGAGGCCGCGCCGAGGCCGGTGCAGGCCATCCAGCCCGCGTTCCTGCGCGAAAAAACTCAGACGCCGCGGGCGCCGTAATAAAGATTCACAACGTGGCGCGCCTGCGCGAAGAACAGCCAGCGCTCGACGAATACGCCGACGCTGCCCGTGACGAGTGCGAGAAACGCGAGCGCGGGCGTCATGGCGGCCCATTGCAGCGCGGCGACGATGCAGGCGAGCGGCAGTGCGAATCCGGCCAGCAGCGCGATCGCGCGCAATCGCGACGCATGCCGCCGCGCGAGCACGAACCCCATTTCCCTGGTGATGTAGTTCTGCTCCGTATGCGGCCGCTCGAAGGCGGAAACGGCGCCGAATGCGGCGAGTCCGGTCGCGCTCTCGATACGGGCCACCGGCGTCGCGCGATCGATGCGGCGCCAGTAGAGCAGTTTCACGGATGCGGCCAGCATGGCCGCGAGCACGACGCCGGCGAGCAGCTCGGGCGCGAGGCCGATCCGTTCCACGTCGGCGGCATCGCGCCGCGCGAGCGCGCCGAGCAGCCAGAGCCAGAGCCCGCCCGTATAGACGGCGAACAACAGGTATGCCGGCGCGACGGCAGTGTCGTGCCAGGCCGGGATCGTGCGCAGACTCGAATAGATGCGCGCGGTGCAGAACACGGTCGCGGCCGCGCCGACGACGAGCAGCGCACCCGCGATGCGCGACACCGGCGGCCACGCGTCCGGCGACGCATCGGACAGTCCGGCGCCGACGACGATGACCGGCAGATACGTCGCCACCGAGGCCACGCCTTCGCGCGACAGCCAGGAGCTGCGCCATTGACTGAATGCGCGCCACGCGCGCCAGGGCCGGCCCAGGTGCGCGGTCGAGGCGAGCAGGCCGATGCTGGCCAGGACGGCGCCGGCGACGAGCGGCACGAGCGTCGCCGCCGTGCCGCGCGGCCACAGGCCCAGCGCGATGCCGCCGCCGAGCAGCGCGAGCAGGCCGTAGCCGGCGCCCGATAGCGTCGTGAAGAAAATGACCGACAACGCCGGATGCATGGACGAGGATCAGCCCGTGACGACCGCAGTGCCGGTCACGGTGACCATGAGCATGTCGCCGCCTTCCTTGATCTGGATGGTCTCGTAGTCGAAGTCGATGCCCACCACGGCGTTGGCGCCGAGATCCCTGGCCGCTTCGGCCATGTCCTCGATCGCCGCTTCCTTGGCCTTGCGCAGCACCTTTTCGTAGCTGCCCGAGCGTCCGCCGATGATGTCGCGGATGCCGGCGAAGAAATCGCGGAAGACATTCGCGCCGAGAATGGCCTCGCCGCTGACGAGACCGAGGTAGTTGCGGATCGGATGACCTTCGAGCGTGGATGTGGTGGTCAGCAGCATGACGGTTCCTCGTGACGGATTAGCGCGACAGCAGTTTGTCGACCCAGCGCAGCAGCGGCGACAGCCCGCTGCGATCCAGCGATTCGTCGGCGGCGGAAGGAGGTGTTTCGCTGCAGCCGGCACGGCGCGGGCGCGGCGGCAGATAGCGGTTGACCGGCGCATAGCCGAGTTCCGGCATGAGCGCGACGCCGCCGCGTTCGGCGACGAGTTTCGACACGGCCGAGTCGGCGTCGCCGAGATCGCCGAAATGGCGCGCGCGCGTCGGACAGGCCATGACGCAGGCGGGCTGGCGTTCGCTCTGCGCGAAGGATTCGTTGTAGATGCGATCGACGCACAATGTGCATTTCTGCATGACGCCGCGCTTTTCGCTGTACTCGCGCGCGCCGTACGGACAGGCCCAGGAGCAGAGCTTGCAGCCGATGCACTTGTCTTCGTCGACGAGCACGATGCCGTCCTCGGCGCGCTTGTAGCTCGCGCCGGTGGGGCAGACGGTGACGCAGTCGGGTGTCTCGCAATGCAGGCACGAACGCGGGAAATGCACCGTCATTGCCGGCGCATTCTCGGCGAAGCCGGTCTTCGCGAGTTCCTGCAACGGGCCGTTGCCGCGCGCATCGCGGCGCGGCTGTACCTCGAAGCTGTGGATGCGGTTGAACCAGACGCCGAGCGGCTCGGCGCCGTAGGCGTCCTCGTCGGGCAACGGCCCGAACTGGCCGGCGTCGTTCCATTCCTTGCAGGCGACCGCGCACGCATGGCAGCCCACGCAGGTGTCGAGATCGATGACGAGGCCGAGTTTTTTCGGCGACGGCGCAGGCAGCATCGTCATGTGCGTGCGGCCTCGATGCGGTGCGGCGTGTGCCCGGGAGCATCGTGCGCCTTCTCGATGCGCACGCGCAGGTCGAACCAAGCTGCCTGGCCGGTGACCGGATCGGCGTTCGCGTAGCGATGGCCGTCCTCGCGCGGCGGCAGCAGTTCGGTGATGACGTGATTCAGCAGGAAGCCCTGCCGCGATTCCGGCGCGTCGGCGGCGAGCTTCCAAGCGCCGCGCTTCTTGCCGATCGCATTCCAGCTCCAGACCGTGCCGGGCTCGGTGCCCGTGTGGCAGCGCACCGGCACGCGGATGCGGCCGTGTGGCGACTCGAGCCAGACCCAGTCATCGTCGACGAGGTCCAGCGCCTGCGCGGTCTGCGGATGGAGGTAGAGGAAATTGCGCGCCATGATCTGGCGCAGCCAGGCATTCTGCGAACCCCAGGCGTGGTACATGAACATCGGTCGCTGCGTGATCGCCGCGAGCGGATAGCGCGCGAGGTCGAGCTGTTCCCATTCGAACGGCGCGTACCAGAACGGCAGCGGATCGAAATAGCGTTCGACACGCGCGCGTTCGCGCGCGGGCGGCTGCGTCGCGCCATGGCCTTGCGCCGCCAGACGGAAACGCTGCAGGCGTTCCGAGTACAGGTCCATGACCTGGGCATGCGTCGAGCCGACGAAACCGAGGCCACGCGCCCATTCGAGATAATCGCGATTGGCCATCTTGTAGTAGCGGCCCGCGAGCGGCACTTCGGCGTGCCAGAACGCGCCGTGTTCCTTGTAGCGTTCCAACTGCTGCGGATTCGGCTCGCCCGTGCCCTCGCGCGAACCGTCGCGGCCGCGCCAGCCCGCGAGCAGGCCGACGCCCGGCGCGCGCTCGTGTTCGACCATGTACTGCGCGAAGCCGCCCGGATAGCGCGGCGAGCCGTCCTCGCGCAGACAGCCCGGCAGGCCGATGCGTGTGCCGAGATCGAGCAGCACGTCCTGGAACGGGCGCACGTCGCGATCCGGCGTCACGACCGGATGGCGGATCGCGTCGCTCGCGCCGTCGGCGTCGGAGATCGGCCGGTCCAGCAGCGAAATGCAGTCGTGGCGTTCGAGGTACGTCGTGTCGGGCAGCACGAGGTCGGCGAACTCGACCATCTCCGACGCGTACGCGTCGACGTAGATGATGCGCGGAATCTTGTACGCGCCGTCGGCGTCCTTCTCGGCGAGCAGGCGGCGCGTGCCGCTCGTGTTCATCGCCGAGTTCCAGCTCATGTTGGCCATGAACAGGAAC
Organism: uncultured Lysobacteraceae bacterium; assembly: GCA_946482585.1. The sequence goes on along the minus strand of CAMLSI010000087.1, from coordinate 1,481 downwards.
AGCGTATCGATGCGGTACGGGTCGCCGGCGACCGCGTTCGCGATCACGCTCTGCAGCATGCCGTGCACGGCGAGCGGGTGCTGCCACGAGAACGCCTTGTCGATGCGCCGCGGTTCGCCCTGCGCGTCGACGAGCAGGTCTTCGGGGGCATGGATGTAACCGAGCGGCCCCGCGTCGAGCGTGCCGTCGGCCTTGCGCGACTTGCCCGGGCGATTTGCCGGCGGCACGCCCTTCGGATACGGCGGCTGGTAGCGGAAGCTGCCCGGCGTGTCGATCGCGCCGAGCAGCATCTGCAGCGTGTGCAGCATGCGGCAGGTGTGGAAACCGTTGCTGTGCGCCGAAATGCCGCGCATCGCGTGCAGCGAGATGGGCCGGCCGATCATTTCGTCGTGGACGCGGCCCCAGGCGTCGGTCCAGCGGACCGGCAGGCGGATCTCTTCGCGGAACGCCGCGTCGGCGATTTCTTTCGCGATGCGCCGTATCGTCGCGGCCGGAATGCCGCATTCCGCGGCCGCGCGCTCGGGGGCGTAGTCGTCGGCGAGAAAGCGTTCGGCGAACAGCTGGAACGCGGGTACGGCGATGCGGCCGTCGTCGAAGCGATGCTCGCCGACCACGGCCGGTGCGATGTCGATCGCGTCGGCCGGCGCCGTGCCGCCGTCGCGCGTGCGGCACAGCGGCTTGCCGTCCGCATCGCGTGCGAACAGACCGTCGTCGGCGCTGCCGGCGTTGCGGATCACGAGGTAGTGCGCATTCGTGTAGCGCACGAGATAGTCGAAATCGATCCAGTCGTTGCGCAGCAGTTCGCGGATCAGCGCGCCGACGAACAGGCCGTCGGTGCCCGGGCGGATGCCGAGCCATTCGTCGGCGATCGCCGCGTAGCCCGTGCGCACCGGATTGATCGCGAGCACTTTCGCGCCGCGCTGCTTGAGTTTGCCGAGGCCGAGCTTGATCGGATTGGAGTCGTGATCCTCGGCCACGCCGAACATCATCAAGTAGCGCGTGTGTTCCCAGTCGGGTTCGCCGAATTCCCAGAACGAGCCGCCGAACGTGTACATGCCGGCCGCGGCCATGTTGACCGAACAGAAGCCGCCATGTGCCGCGTAGTTGATCGTGCCGAACTGCTGCGCCCACCAGCCCGTGAGCGCCTGCGACTGGTCGCGGCCCGTGAAGAAGGCGAGCTCGTCGGGATTGCGGCGGCGGATGTCCGACAGCCACTGCGTGGCGAGCGTCAGCGCCTCGTCCCACTCGATCTCGCGGAATTCGCCGCGGCCGCGCTCACCGACGCGCAGCAGCGGCTTGCTCAATCGCGCCGGCGAGTAGTGCTGCATGATGCCGGCCGAGCCCTTGGCGCAGATCACGCCGCGATTGACCGGGTGATCGGGATTGCCCTGGATGTAGCGGACCATGCCGTCCTTGAGGTGGACCGTGATGCCGCAGCGGCACGCGCACATGTAGCACGTGGTCGTCTTGACCTCGTCGCC
>CAMLSI010000086.1 GCA_946482585.1 uncultured Lysobacteraceae bacterium | reverse complement strand
CGACGATGTTGAAGGCGGCGATCAGTCGTTTCTTCGCCTGTCCGTCCTGCCAGTCGCGCTGGGTCTTGAGCACGTGCAGGAATTGCTCGAGACCGGCCGCGGTCTCGCCGGCGATCAGCAGTCGGATGCCGAGCAGGTCGCGCGCGGCGAGGTCGTCCGGGTCACGTTCGATGCGGCCGACGAGTTCGGCCAGCGACGGCGCGCCGTCGAGGGCGCGCGCGAAGTCGAGCTGTCCGCGCAGCCGCTTGGCCTTGTCGTCGGTCGCGAATTTCGGCGGCAGTGCATCGAGTTCGGTTTCGGCGGCGTCGGCGTTGCCGGACTGCATCAGCGCGAGTGCGAGATCGAGCTTCAGTTCGGGCTTGTCGGGACTCGCCGCGATTTCCTGCTGCAGCCGGTTGATCGCGTCGATCGGTGTCTCGTCGGCATGGAGGTCTTCGGGTTCCGCGGGCGCGGTCCCCGGTGCGATGCCGTGCTTGGTCAGGAATTCGCGGACGGCGGATTCGGGCAGCGCGCCCATGAAGCCGTCGATCATCTGCCCGTCTTTCAGCAGCACGACGGTCGGCAGCGAGCGGATCCCGAAGATCGCGGCGAGCTGCATCTCGGCTTCGGTGTCGACCTTCGCGAGACGGAACGCGCCGGCGTAGTCGTCGGCGAGTTTCTCGAGCACGGGCTTGAGCTGGCGGCAGGGCGCGCACCAGTCGGCCCAGAAATCGACCAGCACGGGGGTCTGCAGCGAGGCCTTGATGACCTCGTTCTCGAAATTGGCTTGGGTGGCGTCGAAGACGTGGGCGGACTCGGCCATGGCGGGCTCCTTGAAAGATCGTCGCGATGTAGGTGCGCGAGGGTAAGCGATCAAGGGCGAGTTCGGCGTCAGTCCGGGCGCCGCCGCCGGCACGCCCGGCCGCATCGCCGGACCCGTGCGCGGAACGGCCTTACGGCGAGCGATAGACCACGCCGTCCTTCATCACGAAGCTGACCTTCTTCATGAGGCCGATGTCCTCGAGCGGATTGCCCGGCACCGCAACGACGTCGGCGAACTTGCCGGCGGAGAGGGTGCCCAGGTCGTCGCTCATGCCGAGCAATTCGGCCGCGCGCGTGGTCGCCGCCTGCAGCGTGAACATCGGCGGCATGCCCGCGTCGACCATGAGTTCGAATTCGCGCGCGTTCTGTCCGTGCGGATAGACGCCGGCGTCGGTGCCGAACGCGATCTTGATGCCGGCCTTGTACGCGGCGCCGGCCGTGCCCTTGATCTTGGGGCCGATCGCCAGCGCCTTGGGCCGCACGATCTCGGGGTAGTAGTTCGGCTCCGCCGTGGCTTTTTCCGAGACGAACGTGCCCGCGATGATGGTCGGCACGTACCAGGTGCCGTGCTTCTTCATCAGCGGAAACAAGTCCTCGTCCATCTGCGTGCCGTGTTCGATCGACGTGACGCCGCCGAGGATGGCGCGGCGCATGCCTTCCTTGCCGTGCGCGTGCGCGGCGACGGTGAAGCCGTAGTCCTTCGCCGTGTCGACGATGGCCTTGACTTCCTCGACCGTGAACTGGGGGTTGTCGCCGCTCTTCGCGTACGACAGCACGCCGCCGGTCGCGGTGATCTTGATCAGATCGGCGCTGTCCTTGTAGTGCTGGCGCACGGCCTTGCGCGCGTCGTCGATGTTGTTGACGACGCCGTCCTCGGGGCCCGGGTCCGGCAGCAGTCCGCGGCGTGCGCCGTTGCTCGGATCGGCATGGCCGCCCGTGGAGGCGATGGACTTGCCCGCGGTGAAGATGCGCGGTCCCTTGAGCATGCCCTGGTTGACCGCGTTGCGCAGCGACACCGAAACGCCGACGCCGCGCTCGCCGAGGTCGCGCACGGTCGTGAAGCCGGCCATCAGGGTGCGTTCGGCGAACACCGCGCCCTTGAACGCGATGTCGGCGTCGTTGAGACGGAAGCCTTCGGAATACGAATCGCGGCTGGTCTCCGAGGTCAGGTGCGTGTGCATGTCCATGAGACCGGGAAGGCAGGTGCTGCCGGCCGGCAGGTCGATCACGCGCGCGCCGGCGGGTGCGGTCGTGCCCGCGCTCACCTCGCGTATGCGGTTGCCTTCGATGACGACCGTCGACGCACTCAGCAGCTTGCCGGCTGCCGTGTCGACGAGCGCCGGGCAATGCAGTGCGGTGACATTGTCGGCGGCAGCGGCGGGCAGGGACGCGACGAGAGCGAGGCAGAGGACATGGCGAGTCAGCGGACGCATGAGGAGTTTCCCGGCGAAGGACACGAATGCCCGATCATAGCCTGCGCTCGGGAGGCGGCCCGTGTCGTTCGGCAGGGGTGAAGGCTTGGCGGGGTTGCTGCGCTGCGGTAGTCTGCGGCGACTTTTCCCTGACCTGCTCCGCGGTTACCGCCGCGCGGCCGCCATTTCCCTCATGCACGAAACCTACGAACCCGCCGCGGTCGAAACCGCGGCGCAGAAATTCTGGAACGACACGCGCGCCTTCGAAGTGAAGGAGGTCGCCGGCAAGCCGAAGTATTACTGCCTGTCCATGCTGCCTTATCCCTCGGGCGCGCTGCACATGGGCCACGTGCGCAACTACACGATCGGCGACGTGATCAGCCGGTATCAGCGCATGCAGGGCCGGAACGTACTGCAGCCGATGGGCTGGGACGCGTTCGGACTGCCCGCCGAGAACGCGGCGATCAAGAACAATACCGCGCCGGCCAAGTGGACCTACGCCAACATCGAGCACATGAAGGCGCAGCTCAACCGCATGGGGTTCGCCTACGACTGGTCGCGCGAGGTCGCGACCTGCCGGCCGGAGTACTACCGCTGGGAACAGCAGATGTTCACGCGCCTGTTCCGGCAGGGACTGGTCTACCGCAAGATGAGCGTGGTCAACTGGGATCCGGTCGACCAGACGGTGCTCGCGAACGAGCAGGTGATCGACGGTCGCGGCTGGCGCTCCGGTGCTGTTGTGGAAAAGCGTGAAATTCCACAATGGTTCCTGAAGATAACGGCCTACGCCGAAGAGCTGCTGACCGAGCTGGACAACCTGCCGGGCTGGCCCGACGCGGTCAAGACCATGCAGCGCAACTGGATCGGCCGCTCCGAAGGCCTGCAGATCCCGTTCGGCATCGAAGGCAGCGACGACACGCTCGAGGTATTCACGACGCGCCCCGACACGCTGATGGGCGTCACCTTCGTCTCGATCGCAGCGGAGCATCCGCTCGCGCTCGCCGCGGCGAAGGACAACGGCGATCTCGCCGCGTTCATCGACGAGTGCCGCCACGGCGGCACGGCCGAAGCCGAGCTCGAGACGCAGGAAAAGAAGGGCGTCTTCACCGGCATCTACGCGCTGCATCCGGTCACGGGCGAGCGCGTGCCGGTCTGGGCCGCGAACTTCGTGCTCATGGGCTATGGCACCGGCGCAGTCATGGCCGTGCCGGGTCATGACCAGCGCGACTGGGAGTTCGCCCAGGCGTATCACCTGCCGGTCAAGCTCGTCATCGTCAATGAAGACGTGCGCGACGCGATCGAGGAACTGCGCCGCGACGTCGCCGTCGGCGGCGATGCGATGAACACGGCGCTCGGCGCCGGCGCGCCGCGCGACGTGTACGAACCGACCGCCGCGGTGCAGATCATCGAGGAATTCCAGCAGCACGTACTCGCCGACGGGGCGTACACCGAGCGCGGCTACCTCGTGAACTCGGGCGAATACGACGGCATGGACTATGCGCAGGCATTCGCCGCGCTGGCCGGGCGCTTCGGCGCCGCGTCGCGCCGCGTCAACTATCGCCTGCGCGACTGGGGCGTGAGCCGCCAGCGCTACTGGGGCTGCCCGATCCCGATCATCTACTGCAAGCAGTGCGATGCGGTGCCGGTGCCCGACGAACAGCTGCCGGTCGTGCTGCCCGAAGACGTTGCGTTCAGCGGCGTGCAGTCGCCGATCAAGGCCGATCCGGAGTGGCGCCGCTGCGTCTGCCCGCAGTGCGGCGGACCGGCCGAGCGCGAGACCGATACCTTCGACACCTTCATGGAATCGAGCTGGTACTACGCGCGCTACACCTCGCCCGGCGCGAATGCGCAGGTCGACGAGCGTGCCAATTACTGGCTGCCGGTCGACCAGTACATCGGCGGTATCGAGCACGCGATCCTGCATCTGCTGTATTTCCGCTTCTATCACAAGCTCATGCGCGACGCGGGCATGGTCGCGTCGAACGAGCCGGCGACGAATCTGCTCTGTCAGGGCATGGTCGTGGCCGAAACGTTCTATCGCCAGGAAACCGACGGTTCGATGACCTGGTTCAATCCGGCCAGCGTGCAGATCCAACGCGATGAGCGCATGCGCATCGTCGGCGCGTTCGCCGACGACGGCGAACCGGTCGCGATCGGCGGTATCGAGAAGATGTCGAAGTCGAAGAACAACGGCGTCGATCCGCAGGCCATGGTCGACAGCTACGGCGCCGATACGGTGCGTCTGTTCTCGATGTTCGCGTCGCCGCCGGACATGTCGCTGGAATGGAACGAGTCGGGCGTCGACGGCATGGCGCGTTTCCTGCGCCGCGTCTGGGCGCAGGTGCACAAGCACGTCGGCGCGGCCCCGGTGGCGGAATCGCAGGCCGTCGCCGCACAACTGCGCCGCGGCGAACTCGCGCTGACGCCGGAACAGAAGGCGGTCCGCCGCAAGCTGCACGAAACCATCGCGAAGGTGTCCGACGACGTCGGCCGCCGCCACGCGTTCAATACCGCGATCGCTGCGGTCATGGAACTGCTGAACGTGCTCGCGAAATTCGACGAGGCTTCGCCCGCGGCGAACGCGGTGCGCCAGGAGTCCTGGGAAACCGTGACCCTGCTGCTGAATCCGATCACGCCGCACGTGTGCCATGCGCTGTGGCAGTCGCTCGGCCATGCGGAAAGCCTGATCGAGGATCAGACGTGGCCGCAGGCCGATGCAGAAGCGCTGAAAAAGGACGCGCTCGTGCTCGCGGTGCAGGTCAACGGCAAGCTGCGCGGCCAGATCGAAGTGGCCGTCGGTGCGAGCAGGGAAATCTGCGAACAGCAGGCGCTGTCCGACCCGGGCGTGGCGCGCTTCCTCGAAGGGCAGACGGTGAAGAAAGTCATCGTCGTGCCGGGCAAGATCGTCAACATCGTGGCGGGCTGACATGCGGATCATCTGGCGGGCAATTCTCGTGGCTGCGGTACTGGCGCTGGCCGGTTGCGGCTTTCACCTGCGCGAACAGGCGCAACTGCCGGACAGCCTGAAACGGCTGCGTCTGGAGATCGCCGATCCGGGCAGCCTGCTCGTGCGCGATCTGCCCGATGCGCTCGAGCGCGCTGGCGCGACGATCGAAACCGCGGCCGGTCCCGGCATCGCCGCGCTGCGCATTCCGGTCAGCTCGCTGGGGCCGGAAGCCTTGTCGGTCGGTGCGACCGCACGCGTGCGCGAGTACACGATGCGCTACAAGGTCGAGGTCGAAGCCGTCGACGCGAACGGTGCGGTCGTGCTGCCGCGCCAGATCATCGAACTCTCGCGCGACTACACCTTCGACGAGACCCAGGCCGTCGGCGTGGCCGCGCAGGAAGACGAACTGAAGAAGCAGCTGCAGCGCGACATGGTGCAGGCCATCCTGCGCCGTCTCGCCGCGCTGGGCCGGCCCGGCTAAGGTCATCCGTCGGCGATGAGCCTCAGTCTGTCGCAACTGCGCCAGCATCTGGCCGGCGACATGCTCAAGCCGGTCTATTTCCTGGCCGGCGAGGAGCCTCTGCTGCTGATCGAGGCCAGCGACACACTGCGCGCGCGGGCACGCGAACTCGGCTATCTCGAGCGCGAAATCCTCGATGCCGAAAGCGGCTTCGACTGGGACGACCTCGCACGCGCGGCGAGCGGCATGTCGCTGTTCGCGTCGCGCAAGCTCATCGATCTGCGCGTGCCGACCGGCAAGCCGAACAAGGACGGTGCCGCGGCGATCATCGAGTATTGCGAACGCCCGCCGCCGGACACGGTGTTGCTTGTCACGGCGACGCAGTGGAGCAAGCAGCATCACGCGGCCTGGGTCGACAGTATCGAAGCCATCGGCCTGTTCGTGCCGATCGCGCCGTTGCGGCCCGACGACCTGCCGGCCTGGATAGGCCAGCGCATGGCGAGCCGCGGCGTGAAGGCGGCGCGCGACGCGATCGACGTGCTGGCCGAGCGCAGCGAAGGCAATCTGCTCGCGGCGGCGCAGGAGATCGACAAGCTCGCGCTGCTGGCGGGCGACCGACTGCTCGATGCGGCGACGCTCGAAGACCTCGTCGCCGACAGTGCGCGCTACGACGCTTTCAAATTGACTGACGCGGCACTGGCCGGCGACGCCTCGCGCGCGCTGCGCATCGCCTCGGGCCTGCGCGCCGAGGGCGAGCAGGTGCCGGCGCTCATGGGCCTGCTGCTCTATCAGCTGCAGTTGCTGGTCCGACTGGCCGCCGCACCGAATCCGGCCCAGGCGTTCCGCAGCGAGCGCATCTATCCGGCGCGCGAAGCGATTTACCGCAAGGCGTTGCAGCGCGGCGGTCTCGCGCATTGGGAGCGCTGTCTCGCGCAGGCCGCGCGCATCGACCGCATCAGCAAGGGACGCGGCGCCGGCGATGCCTGGGTCGAACTGGAGCGCCTGCTCGCGGCGATGGCTCTGCCGCGCAGTTCGCATCTGCTGGCGGAGGCCTGAGAGTGTCGCGGCGTCCGCTCGCGCTGCTCGGCGGCACCTTCGATCCGGTGCACTACGGCCATCTGCGCGCCGCCTGGGAGGCGGCCGAACAGCTCGACGCCGACGTTCGCCTGCTGCCGGCCAATGTGCCGCCGCACCGCCCGCAGCCGGTGCTCAGCGCAGAGCGGCGCGTGGCGCTGCTGCGGCTCGCGCTCGCGGGGCAGTCGCGTCTGCAGCTCGATACGCGCGAACTCGACCGTGCCGGGCCGTCGTATACCGTCGACACCCTGCGCGAGCTGCGTGCGGAGATCGGTATCGACCGGCCGCTGGTGGTGCTCGTCGGTGCCGATGCGTTCGCGGGCCTGCCGAGCTGGAATCGCTGGCTGCAGCTGTTCGATCTTGCGCACATCGGTGTGCTCGACCGGCCCGGCCCCGCGCGCGAGCGGCCGGCCGAGCTCGTGGAGCAGATCCGGGCGCGCCGCTGTGCGGTCGACGGCGCCTGGCGCGACCGCGGCGCGGGCTGCATCCTGTCGCTCGACGTGACCGATCTCGACATCTCGGCGACGGCGATACGCGCCGAACTCGCGGCCGGCCGCGAGCCGCGTTTTCTGCTGCCCGAGGCGGTGCGCGAGACGATCGGAGAGCACGGCTGGTACGCGGCGGCAGGGACCTAGCTCCGCCGCATTCAGCCCGGCGCCGAGGCCCGCGGCGGCCGTGCTGGTAGGCAGAGGCGAAGCCTCCCGTATACTGTGGCCTCCGATTTTCCGAGGTAGCGCACGCTTGGCCACGACCAAAACGCCGAAGTCTTCGACCGCGTCCGAATCCAAACCCCGTTCCCGCGCCGCCGCGCCGGCCGCGCGGAAGGCTGCCGTAGCGAAGAAGTCGCCGGCGGCAAAGAAACCCGCCGCGAGCGCCGCACCGGTGCAGAAGTCGGCCAGCAAGCCGGGCAAGGCCGTACTCGCCAATCGTGCAGCGGCCAAGCGCGCCGCAGCCAAGCCGGCGGTGAAGAAGGCCGCGGCCAAGCCGGCTGCGAAGAAGCCACGCGCCGCCGCGACGCCGGTCGCCGCGCCGCCGCAGGCCAAGCGCCAGCCGGGCAAGAAGACGGCGATGCCGACGGATATCGTCGAACGCCTGCGACTCGAAGTCCGTCGTGCGCTGGAAGAGCTGAAAGCCAAGGATGCCGTCGAACTCGACGTGCGCGGCAAGACCTCGATCGCCGACTACATCGTCGTCGCGAGCGGTACGTCGACGCGGCACGTGAAGTCGATCGCCGACGAAGTCGTCAAATATGCGAAGAAGGCCGGCATGCAGCCGCTCGGCGTCGAAGGCCAGCGCGAAGCCGAATGGGTGCTCGTCGATCTCGGCGACATCATCGTCCACATCATGTTGCCGCGTGTGCGCGAGTTCTACGGACTCGAACGTCTCTGGTCGGTCGGCGGGGACGCCGATGCCGAGGCGGTCTACGGCTGACGCGGCGGCGGGCTTGGCCGGCGCATGCGCGCACGCCTGATCTCCGTCGGCGAACGCATGCCGGCCTGGGTCGCCGACGGATTCGCCGAATACGCCAAGCGTCTGTCGCGCGAATTGCCGCTCGAACTGATCGAACTGAAGCTCGGCGAGCGCGGCAAGGGCCGCGACCTCGTGCGTGCGCTCGATGACGAAGGGGCGGCGATGCTGGCGGCGATTCCGCGCGGCGCGCACGTGGTCGCGCTCGACGGCCGCGGCAAGATCTGGTCGAGCGAAGACCTCGCGGCGCAGCTCGCGACCTGGCGCATGGGCGGGCGCGATCTCGCGTTCCTGATCGGCGGCCCGGACGGACTCGCGGCGCCGGCGCTCGCGCGCGCCGACCAGCGCTGGTCGATCGGTGCGCTGACCCTGCCGCACATGCTCGTGCGGCTCATCGTCGCCGAACAGCTCTACCGCGCCGTGAGCCTGCTCGGCAACCATCCTTACCATCGCGCCTGACCGGAGTCCCCGCATGCTCTATCTCGCCTCGCAATCGCCGCGCCGGCGCCAGTTGCTCGAACAGCTCGGCCTGCGTTTCGCGGTGCTCGACGTCGACGTGCCCGAGCTGCATCGCGAGGGCGAGCCGCCGGAGGACTACGTCAGCCGCGTCGCGCGCGAGAAGGCCGGCGCGGGTCTGCTGCAGGTAGCGGCCGTCGCCGGCGCGATCGTGCTGGGCGCCGATACCGAAGTCGTGCTCGACGGTGAAGTATTCGGCAAGCCCGCCGACGCAGTCGCGGCGACGGCCATGCTGCGGCGATTGCAGGGTCGCCGGCATCGCGTGATCTCGACGGTCTGGCTGCTCAGCGCCGGCCGCGAGGAGCATGCGGTCTCGCTGTCCGAAGTCGGTTTCGCGCCGATGGATGAGGCCGCCATCGCGGCCTATGTCGCGAGCGGCGAGCCTTACGGGCGTGCCGGCGCGTATGCCATACAGGGACTGGCCGCATCGCACATCGATCACCTGTCCGGCAGTTTCAGCGGCGTCATGGGACTGCCGCTGTACGAAACTGCGCAATTGCTGCGCCATTTCGGCCATCCCGTCTAGCGCGCGCCGCGCAATCGTGCGCGCCGCATCGACAAGTCCCGCGGGCCGCGGCTATAACCGGGCACACGGACGGCCGACGGGCGTTTCCTGACATTTCCCAGCACTAGGCGCGGTTCAGCCGCCCGCTGACAAGGTAGTTCGGTGAGCGAAGAAATCCTGATCAATGTGACGCCGCGCGAGACGCGCGTGGCTGTCGTCGAAAACGGCATGCTGCAGGAAGTGCACATCGAGCGTGCGCAGCGCCGCGGGTACGTGGGCAATATCTACAAAGGCAAAGTCAGCCGCGTCATGCCGGGCATGCAGGCCGCGTTCGTCGAGATCGGCCTGGAGCGCGCCGCCTTCCTGCATGCGTCCGACATCGTGCGCGCGGCGCCGTCGCTGGTCGGCGACACCGCGGCCGAGGGCGGCAGCCCGTCCGGGCCGACGCCGCCGATTCTCGATCTCGTGCGCGAGGGCCACGAACTCGTGGTCCAGGTCGTCAAGGACCCGATCGGCAGCAAAGGTGCGCGCCTGACCACGCACCTGTCGATTCCGTCGCGCTATCTCGTGCTGCTGCCGTATTCGCGCATGGTCGGCGTATCGGTGCGCATCGAAGACGAGGCCGAGCGCGCGCGGCTCAAGGAGAGCCTGCAGCAGCTCGGTCGCGACGGCAGCCTCGGTTTCATCGTGCGCACGAACGCGGAAGGGCAGACGCACGAAGCCCTCGCCGAGGACGTGGACTATCTCGGCCGCCTCTGGCAGGCGGTGCAGGAAGGCATCAGCCAGGCGCGCGTCGGCACGCGCATCTACGAAGACCTGCCGCTGAGCCTGCGCGCGCTGCGCGACCTCATGCGCCGCGACATCGAGAAAGTCCGCGTCGATTCGCGCGAGACCTTCGACAAGATCCACAGCTTCACGCAGCAGTTCATGCCCGACCTCGTCGAGCGCATCGAACACTACCCGGGCGAGCGGCCGATCTTCGATCTCTACGGCGTCGAGGACGAGATCCAGCGCGCGCTGCGCAAGGAAGTGCCGCTGAAGTCCGGCGGCTATCTCATCGTCGACCAGACCGAGGCGATGACCACGGTCGACGTGAACACGGGCGCGTTCCTCGGCCATCGCAATCTCGAGGAAACGGTCTACCGCACGAATCTCGAAGCGGCGCAGGCCGCGGCGCGGCAGCTGCGCCTGCGCAATCTCGGCGGCATCATCATCATCGATTTCATCGACATGACCGACGAGGAGCACAAGCGGCAGGTGCTGCGCACGCTCGAGAAGGCGCTCGCGCGCGATCATGCCAAGACCACGGTCTACGACATGTCGCCGCTCGGGCTCGTCGAGATGACGCGCAAGCGCACGACCGAGAGCCTCGAGCGCCAGCTCTGCGAGCCCTGCCACGAGTGCGGCGGCCGCGGCAGCCTCAAGACCGCCGAGACCGTGACCTACGAGATCTTCCGCGAGATCACGCGCGCGGTGCGCCAGTTCGAAGCGGAGAAACTGCTGGTGCTGGCCGCGCCGAAGGTCGTCAGCCGCATCCTCGAAGAGGAATCGGCGGCGGTCGCGGAACTCGAGGAATTCATCCGCAAGACCATCCGCTTCCAGCCCGAAGAGCACTATTCGCAGGAGCAGTTCGATGTGGTCCTGCTCTGAGCGCGATCGCCTGATGCGCGGGCAGCACCGGCCGTGACGCCCTGGCGCCGCCGGCTGCGTCGCGCGCGCATCGCGCTGACCCTGAGCCTGGCCTGCCTCGTGATTCTCGGCGCCGTGCTCGTCGGACTGCTGCGGCTGCTGCTGCCTCAGGTCGGCCTGCACAAGGCGCGCGTCGAAGCCCTGCTGTCCGAACAGCTGCAGCGTCCGGTCAGCATCGATCAGGTGCAGGGCTACTGGGGCGAGGGCGGTCCGCTGCTGCGTCTGGACGGCGTGCACGTCGCGTCGGCCGACGTCAGCGTCGCGCCGCTCGTGATTCCGCAGGCCGAACTCGGCATCGATCTCGGCGCCTGGCTCAGCCGCAATCGGCGCTGGAGCGAATTCCGCATCGCCGGCGTCAACGTCGACCTCGTGCGTCGCGCCGACGGCGGCTGGCAGGTCTCCGGGCTCGTCGCCGGCGACGGCGGCAGCAGCGACAGCCCGTTGCTCGCGCTCGGCGCGGTCGTGCTGCGCGATGCGCGCGTGCGCCTCGTCGATGCGGGTCAGGCGATCGATGCTGCGGTGCGCATCAACGAACTGCGCCTCCTCAACGAAGACGGTCGTCATCGCATACTCGCGGTGCTGCGGCGCGATGCGCCGAACGCGGCGCCGCTGCAGTTCGTCGCCGAACTCGACGCGGGGTTCCGCAGCGGCGAGGTCTACCTCGGCGGCGACGCGCTCGATCTCGCCGTGCTCGCCGGCGGATTCAACTGGCGGGGGCGCACGCTTAAGGCGGGGCAGGGACGGCTGCAGCTCTGGGCACGCGTCGACGCGGCCGCGCCGGTGTCGGCGCAGGCGTCGTTCGATCTGGGCGGCATCGAGCTCGCACCGTCGGCTGAGGACGCCGCCAATGGTGCGAAGACGCTCGGGCTCGCGCAGTTGAGCGGCGTCGCGCGCTGGCAGCGCGATGCGAGCGGCTGGTCGCTCGATCTCGCCGAGTTCCGCGCGGCGCGTGCGGGCACGAACCCGATTGCGACGGCGCTGAATCTGCGTCGCGACGGCGAACGTTATCTGCTGTCGGCACCGACGGTCGATCTGACGAGCTTCGCGGCACTGCTGCCGTTCGCGCCCGATAGCAGCACCGACTGGCCCGCACGCGCGGCGTTGCAGGGGCAGTTGCGCGACGTCGCACTGCGTTTCGCCGGCAAGGACGATTTCGCGTTCGGCGCACGGCTCGACGGGTTGAGTTTTCTACCCGTGGACAAAGCGCCCGGACTGACGTCGCTGCGCGGCGAACTCTACGGCGACCCGACGGCCTTCGTGCTCGAACTGCCGGCGCAGAACACGACGGTGAACTACGCGCGCAAGTTCCGCCAGCCGCTCGTGTTCGAACGCCTGGCCGGCCGCCTGGCGGCGTTCAAGCTCGACGACGGCGGCTGGCGCGTCGAGACCGATGCCCTCCACGTGGATGGCATCGGCGTCTCGACGCAATTGCGCGGCGGTCTGGAGTTCACGCCCGACGGCGGCAAGCCGCTGCTGGATCTCTACGTCGTCGTGCTGCCCAGCGACGTCCCCGCGGCAAAACAGTTCTGGCCGATCGGAGACATGTCGCAGAAGTCGATGGACTGGCTCGACCGCGCCCTCGTGGCCGGCACCATAGCCGGGGGCCGCGCGACGGTCCGCTGCGACCTGGACGATTGGCCGAATCTGGATTACGCCGGACAGTTCAAGGCTCGCGCCGAGATCAGCGGCCTCACGCTCGACTACAACCCCGCGTGGCCGCGCGCGGAGGGCGTTTCGGTCGTCGCCGAGTTCGTCAATTCCAGCATGCATGCGGAAACCAGCGGCGGACGCGTGCTCGGTACCACGACGAAGCGCGCCGTCGCCGACATTCCGTCGTTCAAGGACGCCGTGCTCACGCTCGACGTCGAAGGGGAAGGCAAGGGCGTCGATCTGCTCGCCGTCGTCAATGCGTCGCCGCTCGGCACGCGTTTCGCGAAGGAGCTCAAGGGGCTTGAGATCGGCGGCGTCGCGAACGTGGCGTTCCGCCTCGTGCTTCCGTTCGCGCCGGAACTGCCGAGTACCGTCAAGGGTGAGATCGATCTCGTCGACTCGCCGATCGTCGCGAAGAAATGGGATACCGATTTCGCGCACGCCACCGGCAAGCTGCAATTCACCGACCAGGGCATGCGCGCGGGGCCGTTGTCGTTGCAGAAGGGCGGTCATCCCGCAACGTTCTCGCTGCTGATCGGCGACGAGGTCGCCGATCGCGCGAACGTGGTCGAGGCGCGGCTCGACAGCAATCTGCCGATGGATGTCGTGTTCAAGGGCGCGACCGTGCTCGAACCCTGGTGGCCGCGCTTTTCCGGGCGCTCCGACTGGACCGTCGCGGTGGCCGTGCCGCGCGGCGATCTGCCGACGCAGCTCACCCTGCGTTCGGAACTGCGCGGCACCGCGATCGAGCTGCCCGCGCCGCTCGACAAGCCGGCCGGCGACGCGATGCCGGTCGAAGTCCGCCTTCAGCTGCCGATGGAAGGCAGTCCGCTGAATGTCGAAATCGCCGACGTGTTGCGCCTGCGCGCGCGATTGCCCGATGCGCAGCGCGAATTCGCCGGCGCGATCGCGCTCGGCAGCACGCCGCCCGAACAGATTCCCGATGCGGGGCTCAGTGTCGGCGGCCGCGGCAAGCGCCTCGATCTGCTCGGCTGGGCCGGCATCGGCATCGGCGCCGGCGCAGGTCCGAACCTGCTGCGCTCGGTCGATCTGCGCGCGGACAAGGCCACGATCGGTACGCGCGAGTTCAGCGATCTCGGCCTCGTGCTCGCGCGTC
>CAMLSI010000085.1 GCA_946482585.1 uncultured Lysobacteraceae bacterium | reverse complement strand
CCTGCTCTACGACGATGCCGCGCTCGATGCGGCCTGGGACCTGGTCAAGGATTTCAGTCTCGCCGAACGCCATGCGCTGCGCGACGGCGTGCCGCGTCACGGCTTCAAGCTGCCGTTCCGCGGCGCGACCGTGCGCGAGCTCGCGCTGGAAGCGCTCAAGATCGCCGGTCACGGCCTCGCACGTCGCAACCAGCTCAATGCTACCGGCGCGAGCGAGGCGGTCTTCATCGAGCCGCTGATCGAGTTCGCGCAAGCCAATCAGACGCCGGCCGAACGCAAGCTCGAGCTGTTCCATGGCCCGTGGAAGGGCAGCGTCGATCCGGTGTTCCGCGAATTCGCGTATTGATCCGGCGGGTCGCGCCGCGGCGCCGGCGAACCCCGGCCTAGCTGGCGCAGATCCCGCGGCGATCAGGCCCGAACGAAGCCGCCCCTGCGTGAGCGGCTTCGCGACAGGGGCCGCCTCAGTTCATTCCCGCCGCAAAAATCGTGTCGCCCGTGAACCGCACGAGCGCGAAGTCCGAATCGCCCGCATCGAGCGCGATGTTGGCGCCGAGGTAGAGGCGCCCCGCGTGATACGCGAGGTTCCGGTTGAACACGTCGCGCTGCGTGCCGCCGACGGCCGGCGCGGTCATCGTCACGCGCGTGCCCGTGCCCGCGTCGCCCCAGTTCGCGTCGTAATTGCCGAACGCATCCATGCGGGCGACCACGACGGAATACTTTCCGCTTCCGTCGAAGATGCCGGAGCTGGCCAGATAGATCGTGTCGTCCCCCGGCACTGCATAGAGGCTAGGAAAGCCGCTGACGCTACTGCTGGCAAAACCGAAGTTGACGAAACTCGGCGTTCCCGCGACGAGCTGGCCGTCGAGGCCGACGACCACGAGATAGGGTCGCGTGAACTGGCCGGGCGCGGATGCGCGGCCCGTGATCACGATGCGCGTCTGATTGTTCTGGCGCACGGTCGTGATGTCGTTGCAGGCCGATTCTGCCGCGTTGCCGTTCAACGCGAGCTGGTCCACATACAGGCCGTTGCCGTTGAAGCCCGGATGCATCGTGCCGCTGCGCTGCACGAGCGCAATGCCGAAGCGCAGATTCGCCGAGTCGGCGAGATTGCCGACGCGGCTGCAGACGGCATAGTTTTCGCCGACACCGGTGATGGCGTACACGTCGTCGCGTTGCGCAGCGTCGAACACGATCGTGCGCAGGCCCCCGAACATCGGATCGACGCCGGTGCCGCCGGCGACGAGGCGCACGAGGAATGCGTCGGTCGTGCTTTCGGTCGTTGCGGTCGACGGCTCGAGATAGCCGCCGATCAACAGCCGGCCGGCGAAATCGACGTAGGCCGACGAGGCGTAGTGCTTCGTGCCCGCGGCGCCGACGTCGAGCGGCGCGGAGAGCTCCGAGCCGTCGAGCGCGTAGTGCCATACGCGCAGCTGCTGCAGATTCGGCGCGCGGCCGATCACGTAGAAGCTGCCGTCGGGCGCGATCGCTGCGGCGGTGTCGACCGCCGACACGACGCCGGTGACCGGAATCGAATAGCGGCCGTTCGGCGCGACCGAGGTATCGGCCGTGCCGTCGGCCTTGCGCACGGCCACGGCGATCCGGCGCGTCGACACCGCGACCGTCGCGACGCCGACCGCGACGAGACGACCGTCGGCCAGCGCGCGCGTCGCGAGCGTGTAGTCGTAATTGTTCGCGCCGAGATTGAACGCGACGCGCACGCGGCCCGCTTCGGGTCCGCCCCAGGTCGTGTCGACCGAGCCGTTGATGTTCGCGCTCGCCGGCATGGCGACGGACGCGGCGGCGACGAGCAGTGCAGAAAGAAGTCTGAACATGATGATCCCCGATGCTGTGACGACCGGCTCCCTGCCGGCCTGTCCTTCAATACGCAATGCAATCGTCAACCGTGAAACGCGCGGTGGCGATGAGCGCTTTCGCCGCCATTCCGTGCGTGAGTGGGCCAGGACGGCAGCGCCGGGTCGATCGGCCCGGCGCGGCGACCGTGCCACCGATCTGCACTGCCTGGGGGAATCATGTTTACTCGTCGTTTCAGCGCCGCAGCGGCGCTTGCGCTGTTCCTGGCCGCCGCACTGCCGCTGCAGGCCCAGACTCCGCCCGACAAGATCTTCCGCCACAGGATCGACGGCCGGCCGGTCAGCGGCCAGTTCGTGATCAACGGTTTTCCGATGCCGTTCCCGAACGGTTCGTTCGCCGACGGCGCGCAGCAGGCATCGCCGGCCGTTTACGGCGGCATCTTCTATTTCCCGCCGTCGACCCTGCAGTCCAACGTCAACGGGCTCGGCATGGTCACGCTGAACACGCAGCTGTTCCACCGCGGCACCACGAGCAATCCGCTGACCAACCCGAGTACCGCCGCCATACAGATGACCAGCGTCTATCTGCACCTCTACTCGGCGACGGTCAGCGGCGTTCCGGTGCCGCTCGGCAACGACTGCGTCTACGGCCCGATCCTGTTCAGCGCGCAGGGCACCTGGAGCGCCGCGAGCGCGACGATGAGCGGCAACAACATCACGATTCCGCCCGTGCCCCCGACCGCGTGCAACGGCTACGCGAGTACGCTGAACAACTCGATCGCCGGCAGCAACAACTCGGTCACGATCGTCATCGGGCTGTGACGCGCGGCTGCCGGCGTCGGCTACGGCGCCGCCAGCGCTCGACGCGCTCGCTCGCGCTTCTCGGCCGATTTCGCCGGCAATGCGCCGTCGCGTTCGTAGCCGTCCCAGATCGCGATCGCGCGCCCGTACGCGTCGTCCGCCTTGGCCGCGACGCGTGGCGCAGCACTCCACGCGTCGCCGAGCGTGACGTAGGCGTCGGCGAGGTCTTCGCCGTAGCTGGCGCTGACGGCTTTCGTGTCGACGAGCATGGCGAGCTGCCGCGTCGCCTCGGTCAGCGTCGTGCGCGCCGCCGCGGTCTGGGCGCTGCCGAGTTCGGCGCGACCGATGTGCAGTTGCGACAGTACGACTCCGGCCGTATAGGCGGGCGACAGCGCGGCGAGCTCCTGCTGGATCGCGAGCGCCTTGCGGTGTGCCGCGATGGCACCCGCATAGTCGCGCGCCGCCGCGCGCTGTTCGCCGAGTCGTCGGTAGCCCAGCGACAGGTTGTAGCGGATTTCCGGACTGTCGGGCGCGTCACGCAGACGCGCTTCGTTGACCGCGATCTGGCGCTGCACGATCGGCAGCGCTTCGGCGTGGCGTCCGGCTTTGACGAGCTGGCGCGCGGCCCAGCCCGTCGTCGAGGTCACGCCTTCACGCATCGAGTCGTTGTCCGGATCGCGCGCAAGCAGGCTTTCCATGTGCCTGAGCGCTTCGAGCGCCGACTCGACCGACGCGTCGAGCTTGCCCAGTGCGTCCTGCACCTGCACCAGACGCGCGAGCACGACGCCGATTTCGCGCTGCCGGTAGGTGTCGCTGGTATCGCCGGCGACGAGTTCGCGGATCATCCGCAATGCCTCGAGCAGTGCAGCTTCCGCCTTCGCCATGTCGTTGCGCTCGGCCCAGTAGCCGCCTTCGCGCAGCTGGCTGGTGTAGACGACGTAGCGTAGCCGCTTGTTGTCGGGGTCGCGCGCGAGCGCGGCACGGCGCAGTTCGGCGGCCTCGAGCTGATGCTGCCGCGCGCCGTCGGGATCGGGCTTGCCGTCGTTGCCGCTCACGCCGATCAGTTCGGCGTAGAGATCGAGCCCGTCGGTGTATTCGATCAGTACGTCGAGATCGTCGGGCATCTGCGCGCGCAGCGCCTCGAACCCGCGCAGCGACGCCCGCGTATGCTCGCGCGCCGCATCGAGTTCGGTGTTCTGGTAGCTCAGGTAGGCGCGCCGCATCCACAGGCGCGCGCGCAGCGTGCGCGTCGCCGTGCCGGCGTCACGCGTTTCGGCGCGCGCGAGCGCGGCGTCGGCCCGGTCGTAGCTCTTGGCCGCGCCGGCGAAATCGCCGAGGTTGGCGCCGTAAGGATTGCCCTGCAGGTCGCCGACCTTGAGATAGCCCGCGGCGATGTCGCGCCAGAGTTCGGTGTCGTCGCCGGCATCGGTGCGCAGGCGTTCGAGATAGTCGATGCCGTCGCGCACGAGCCGTTCCTGCATCGGCAGCGAGCCGGCGAGTTTCTGTATGCCCTCGTGATAATCGAACAGCAGGTTGTTGGCGAAGTGCCGCACGTCGGCGAAGCGCTGCTGCGCGCGTTCGCGTTCGTGCACGGCCGCGCGCGCCTGCCACACCGCGACGGCGCTCGTCGCGAGCAGCGCGATCGCGGCGACGGCGGCAACCAGCACCGCCGCGCGATGGCGTGCGGCGAACTTGCGCGCGAGGTAGGCGAAGGTCTGCGGTCGCGCCGACACCGGTCTGCCCCCGAGCCAGGCGCGCAGGTCGTCGGCGAGTTCGCGCACCGAGCCGTAGCGCCGTGCCGGCTCGCGTTCGATCGCGGCGAGCACGATGTTGTCGAGATCGCCGCGCAGGTCGGCGGCGCGCAGGCCGCGTTCGCCGGCGTGCTGGCTCGGCCGCGGCGCATCGCGCGTCGTCACCGCGCGCAGCACGTCGCGTTCGCTGTCGCCGGGACGGCGGAACGGATGGGTGCCGGCCAGCGTTTCGTACAGCACGAGACCGAGCGCGTAGACGTCCGTCGCGGTCGTCACCGGTTCGCCGCGGAGTTGCTCCGGCGCGGCATAGGCCGGCGTCAGCGCGGCGCCGCCTTCGCGCGTCACGGTCGAGTCGCCGGCATCGAGCAGCGTGGCGATGCCGAAGTCGAGCAGGCGCGGCGCCCCGTCGGCATCGACGAGGATGTTCGCCGGCTTGAGATCGCGATGTACCAGCAGGCGGCGGTGCGCGTATTCGACCGCGTCGCAGACCAGCAGGAACTGCTCGATGCGTCGGCGCAGGTCGGGTCGGTCTTCGGCGAGCCAGCGATCCCAGGTGCGTCCCTCGACATATTCGAGCACGAGATAGGGCGTGCCATCGGCGGTACTGCCCGCATCGAACAGACGCGCGATGTGGGCGTGGTTGAGGCTGGCGAGAATGCCGCGTTCGCGCTCGAAACGGCGCAGGCTCGTGCGATCGTGGCCGCGCAGCAGTTTCACCGCCACCCGTTGCTCGAAGTCGTCGACGCGGCGTGCGCGGTAGACGCTGCTCGATCCGCCGCTGCCGAGCAGGTGTTCGAGCACGAACAGTCCGACGCGGCGACCGCGCCAGTCGTCGTTGCCGGCGTCCGCATCGTCGGCCAGCGTGGCGAACGCCTGCGGCGGCAACCGTTCGGGCAGCACGCCGTCGTAGGCGAGCAGCGCCTGCGCTTCGGCGAGCAGTTCGGCATCGTCGTCCAGCGTCACCTGCAACGCTGCCGCACGCTGCGCCGCGGGCCGTTCGAGCGCGTCGGCGAGCGCCTCCTGCAGGCGCTGCCAGCGCTCCGGCGACAGCGTGGGCTTCTTCATGCGGCGAGCTCGCGTGCGAGCCACAGCCGGGCGACGGTCCAGTCGCGCCGCACCGTCGCCGGCGACACGCCGATCGCATCGGCGATCTCGTCGATCTCCAGTCCACCGAAAAACTTGAGCTCGACGACGCGGGCCTGGCGTTCGTCGAGCCTGGCCAGGGCTTCCAGCGCTTCGTGAAGGTCGACCACGTCGAGCGGCGCGTCGCCGACGCCGTCGGCCTGCGACAGAGTGACTGCGGCCGCGCCGCCGCCGCGTTTCTGTGCGGCGCGGTCGCGTGCGTGATTGACGAGGATGCGCCGCATCATGCTCGCGGCGAGGCCGAAGAAATACGCGCGGCCCGACCAGTCGGCGACCTGTTGCGACACGAGCCGCAAATAGGCTTCGTGCACGAGCGCGGTCGGCTGCAGGGTATGGCCGGCGCGCTCGCGCGCGAGTTCGCGCCGGGCGAGCCGGCGCAATTCGTCGTAGACGACCGCGAACAACGCGTCGAGCGACGCGGTGTCGCCGGCGCGTGCGGCATTGAGCTGCTGCGTGATATCGACAGCGTCGACCATGCCAGTCTCCCCCTGGGCGACAGTCAAGCAGGATGCGGCGGTCAGGTAAAGGCGCAATGATCCAGCGGACGCTGCGGTCGCGGTCGCGGCGGCGGCGCGCATAACCAATCGTCCTATCGGGGTCGCGGCGGCGCGCTTGCCACGGCCGGGCACCGCGGGCTATTCCTTGCAGCCAGTCCTGGCGCGGTGAAGACGATGAGTGCGATTTCCGAAACCGTGTCCGCCGACAGCCTGCGTCACGTCGAATTCCCCCGCGCCGACCAGGCGCTGCGCGAGGACGTCAAGCGGGTCGGCGCGCTCGTCGGGGAGATCCTCGCCGATCAGCTCGGCAGCGATTTCCTCGCGCTCGTCGAACGCGTCCGCGCCGCGGCGATACGCCGGCGCGAGCAGCAGACCTCGATCGACGAACTGGTCGCGCTGCTGGCGGCGCCGGCCGATGTCGCGACCGATCTCGCGCGCGCGTTCGCGACGTACTTCCAGGCCATCAACATCGCCGAGCGCGTGCATCGGATCCGGCGCCGGCGCGACTACGAACGCGCCGGCGCGGCGCCGCAGCCCGGCAGCCTGCGCGACGTGATCCGCGGACTGGTGCGCGACGGTGTCGACCCGGCCGAGATCCACGCGCTGATCGCGCGGCTGCGCATCGAACCCGTATTCACGGCGCATCCGACCGAAGCCGTGCGGCGCTCGCTGCTCGACAAGGAACAGGTGCTCGTCAAATGCCTGATCGCCGACATCGACCGGCAGCGCACGCCGGCCGAACGCCGCGCCGACCAGGAGCGCATGCGTCTGGCGCTCAGCGCCGGCTGGCAGACGGCCGACGCGGCGAACGAACGGCCGACGGTGCAGGACGAGATGGACCACGTCAGCTATTTCCTCGCCGACGTGCTGTATCCGATGCTGCCGGTGTTCTACGAAGTGTTCGACGACGTGCTCGGCGAGCTCGGCCCGGTTCCGCCGCTGCCGGCGCTGCTGCGTTTCGGCACCTGGGTCGGCGGCGACATGGACGGCAACCCGAACGTCGGCGCCGACACTGTGCGCGCGGCGCTGGTCGCGCAGCGTGCGCAGATCCTCGCGGCCTATCGGCGCGAGATCGCGCAGCTCGAGCGCCTGCTGAGCCAGTCGACGTCGCGCGTCGCCGTCGACGCCGCCGTGCTCGCGCGGCTCGAGGACTATCGTGCGCGGCTGCCCAGGGCCGCGGCGAAGCTCAAGGCGCGCTACGCCGACATGCCGTACCGCCATTTGCTGAGCCTGATCAGCGCGCGCCTTGCGGCGACCGCGAACGAGCGCGAGGAAAGCTATGCGGACGCGGCCGAGTTCCGCGCCGACCTCGATCTGATCGCGGCGAGCCTGCGCGCGCACCGCGGCGAACACGCGGGCTGGCTCGCGATGCGACAGCTCCTGCAGCGTGTCGACACGTTCGGCTTTCATCTCGCGACCCTGGACCTGCGCCAGGAGTCCGGCGCGCACGACCAGGCATTTGCGGCGCTGCTCGCCGATGCGGAATGGCCGCAGCGCGACGCGGCGGCGCGGCGCGAGCGGCTCGCGTCGCTCATCGCTGCTCCGCGTGTCCCGGACCCTGGGGCAGAAGCCGCGGCGGGCACGCTCGCCGTGTTCCGCACCGTCGCGCAGGCGCGCGTGCGCTACGGCGACGGCGCGATCGGTCCCTACATCATCAGCATGAGCCGCAGTGCCGCCGACGTGCTCGCCGTGCTCGCCCTCGCGCGGATCGCAGGCTGCGCGGGCGACGACGGCCGCGTGCCGCTCGACGTCGCGCCGCTGTTTGAGACCATCGCCGACCTGCGCGCCGCGCAGGACGTGCTCGAGCAGCTGTTCGCCGATCCGCTGTATCGCGAACACCTCGCCGCGCGCGGCAACCGGCAGATGGTCATGCTCGGCTATTCCGACAGCGCGAAGGACGGCGGCCTGTTCGCCTCGCGCTGGGCGCTGCAGCGCACCCAGGTGCTGCTGACCGAACTCGCGCAGCGCAGCGGCGTGCGCATCGCGTTCTTCCACGGCCGCGGCGGTTCGATCAGCCGCGGCGGCGGCAAGACCGAGCGCGCCGTGATCGCGGCGCCGCGCGGTTCGGTCGACGGCTATCTGCGCCTGACCGAACAGGGCGAAGTCATCCATCGCAAGTACGGCATCCGCGCGCTGGCGTTGCGCAATCTCGAGCAGACCACCGGCGCGGTGCTGCGCGCGAGCCTGCGGCCGCGCCCGGCCGAACCGCGCGAGGCGCAGTGGCGCGAATGGGTCGGTCACATGGCCGAAGTGTCGCGCCGGCATTACCGCGCGCTCGTGCACGATGCGGAACGGTTTCCGGACTATTTCCGCGCGGCCACGCCGATCGACGTGATCGAACGTCTGCGCATGGGTTCGCGACCGCCGCGACGCGGCGGCGCCGGCGGCGTGGCCAGCCTGCGCGCGATTCCGTGGGTCTTCGCCTGGTCGCAGAACCGCGCCGGGCTGACCGGCTGGTACGGCATCGGTACGGCGCTCGCCGACGGCATCGCGCGCTACGGCATAGAGCCGATGCGCGAGATGGCGCGCGACTGGCCGTTCTTCGCGACCTTGATCGACGACGTCGAAATGATGCTCGCGAAAAGCGACATGGACATCTTCGCGCGCTATTCGCAGCTCGCCGGTCCGCTGCATGCGGAATTCCACCCGGTGATCGCCGCGGAGTTCGGCCTGACGCTCGCGGCCGTGCTCGAACTCAAACAGGCCGATCATCTGCTCGCCGGCGATCGCCGGTTGCGTCAGTCGATCCGGCTGCGCAATCCCTACGTCGACCCGATCAGTCTGCTGCAGGTCGACCTGCTCGCGCGCTGGCGCGCGCAGAGCAGGCCCGAAGGCGAGCTGTTCCTCGCGCTCGCGGCGACCGTCAACGGGATTGCGGCCGGCGTGCAGAACACGGGGTGAGGGGACTGGGTCCCTCCGCTCAATCCAGCGCGTCGATCGCGGCGAGCACGTCCTGATAGGCCGGGGTCTTGTCCGGATCGCGCACCATCGCGGCGAGGCAGGCGGCGCGGGCGGCGAGCTTGATCGTCTGCAGCAGGTTCTGCTGGCTCGCGTGATTCATGCGTTCGATCGATGCGGCGAGCGCATCGCAGGCAGTGCGGATGCCGTAGGCCACGTCGCCGCTGTGCGCCAAGGTCGTCGCGTTCGTGAATTTCACGGCATCGGTGATCTGGCTGCTGACCTGCGCCATCGCCTTGCGCGCGGCGTCGTGTGGCGCCTGCACCGCCGCAGCGTCGATGGCTTCGGTGTGCAGCAGCTTCCTCGACGCTGCGGCGTCTGCGGCCGTGTCGGCGGAATAGATCAGCATCACGCCCTGTACCGTTGCTGCCTGAGCCGCGATGTTCTGTTGCTGCTGCTGCGAGACCGCGTTTTCGAACAGGATGCCGGCCGACTGTGCGAGGGACTGGTAGATCGAGCCCAGGGCGACGGCCGGTGCCTCGGCGAGCACTTTCACGTTGGCCTGCGTGACGGCGTCGGTGATCTGCGAGTTGATCGCGGTCGGGAACGCGGTCACGATCGCGTCGGTGATCTGGGGATTCACGGTGTCGGGCATGGCAGTAACTCCGTTCATGGCTGGGGCAGGGTGGCGGCGTGCGGCGATGTGGATTCTGCGACAGAACGCGTGACGCGTAGCGCGGCGCGGCGCCGGTTCCTATCGCGTCCGCGCGAGGCGGACGTGCGCCGCGGCGCCGCAGCGGCGACAATCGGCGTCCCTCGCCGTTCCCGCCGTCATGATCGATCTCGTCGCGCTGGCTTTCGCCGTATTCCTGCTGCTGCAGCTCCAGCGCGTGCGCGCGCTGCTGTCGTTCGTGTTCGGGCCGCAGCGCATGCGCCGCATCGCCGTGCCGCGTCTGCCCGAGGCGTTCGCCGATCTGCACGCGCAGGCCGAGACCGAACTGCGCGCTCTCGGTTTCGACGAACCGCTCTGGTATCTGCTCGACAGCCCCGACGGCAGCGTGATCGCGCAGCCGGTCGCCGCCTGGCGCCAGCGCGAGCAGGGCGACGTGCTCTGGCTGTTCGCGCTGCCGGCGCCGACGTTCGCGAATCGGCTCCTCGGCGTGTTCGCGCGACGCCTCGCCGACGGACGCCACTGCCTCAGCGAAACCTTCGACTGCTACGCCGAAATCACGGCGAACGAACAGGTGCTCGCGCAGACCGTCGGCGGCGCCGATCTCGCGGCGCAATGGCAGCAGCATCGCGCGTTCTGCGCGCGGCACGGCGAGACCGATCGGACCGGAACCGACGACGCGGCGGTGGACTGGTATGCGGCGTCGTTGCACGAACAGCGACTCGCGTCGCTCGTCGAGCGTCGCGAGGTGTACCGCGACTCGAAAGGGCTGCTGCGGCCGACGCTCGGTTTCGCGTGGCGCATGTATCGCGCGATGTGGCGGCAGCCCAGGCCGCCGGTGTCGAAGGAGCCGGTTCCGCCGGCGCGGCTGGCCTGGCTCGCGCAGGTCGCGCAGCGGGAAACCCTGCGTCCGGTGCCGCGCCGCGTCCAGGCGGGACTGTTCGCGTTCAGCGTCGCGCTGTTCCTCGCGATCGGCGGCTGGTTCTGGGGTGTGCGCTTCGCGGCGATCCTGTTCGTCGTCGTCGCGATCCATGAGTTCGGCCACTATCTCGCGATGCGGCTGTCGGGCTATCGCAACGTGCAGATGCTCGCATTGCCGCTGGTCGGCGGCGTGACGATAGGTCACGAGGCCAGGCCCGACGCGGCGCGGCGCGCGTGGATGAGTCTCATGGGGCCACTGCCCGGCATCGTCATCGGCTGGGCCTTGCTCGCCGCATCGCTGTCGGGCGGAATGGATTTCGACAGTCTGGCGTTCCAGGCCGCGCTCGTATTCCTGTTCGTCAACTATCTGAATGTGCTGCCGGTGCCTCCGCTCGACGGCGCGCACGTCGTGCAGGAACTGCTGCCGGTCGGTTCGGCGCGCCTCAGCGCGGTGTTCATTGCGGTCGCCTCGATCGTCGGCGCGCTGATCGCGTACTGGTTCGGCTTCACGCTGCTCGTGCTCATCGCGCTGCTGCAACTGTCGCTCGTGCGTACGCGCTGGCAGCTCGGCGCCGTGCAGCGCGTGCTGCGCGGCGATCCGCAGATGCAGGCTTCGCAGCCGGCGATGCTGCGTCAGCGCCGCGTGTTCGAAGTGTTCGATCGCGTCGTCGGCGTCACGGCGCAGGCGCCCACGCGGCTCGCGCTCGGTGCCGAGGCGATGCGCAGCATCGACGTACGCCCGATGCGCCGGTGGCAACGCGTGTGCGTCGGCGGAACCTATGCCGTCCTGCTGGCGGGGCCGCTGGTGGCAGGTGCCGTTTTCGTGGGCGGTTGGCTCGTGGCGGCGCGCATCAGCGTCGACGTCGATGCGTCCGTCGAGCGGTATCAGCAGGAGCGCATCCGGCTCGCCGGCGATGCCGCGAAGCTCGGCCCGGTCGAACTCGTGCGCGGCATCGCCGAGAGCGAAGCCGCGTTCGGCAATGCGCCGGCACCGGCTGTCGCGGCGCCCGCCGACGAAGCGGCGATCGCCGCGACGCAGGCGCGGCTCGGCATCGCGCTGCCCGACGATCTGAACGCGTTCTATCGCGCTGTCGACGGTGTCGCCTCGCTGAGATTGCGGCCGATCGCCGAACTGCAGCGAGTCGCCGATGTCGCCGATATCGACCTTGCGAGTCACGTCTACGAAGGCCAGATCGCGTTCTTTCGCGATTCCGTTGCGGCGACGGCGCCGCCGCCGGACGACGGCGTGAAATTGGCACCGGATCAGCTCAAGCAGTTCCTGCTGCTGGGGCGCGGCGATGAAGGCATCCTGCTCTATGACGTCGCGGAGCCGCCGGCGGAGGCGGGCCTGCGTCTCTACCGCATCGACGGCGACGGCGACAACGCGGCTGCGGCCGGCGTCGAGGCATGGCTGCGATCACGCTGGATCGATGCAGCCAGCGCTTCGGCCTCGATGCGACGCATGAACGAAATCCGCGAACGCGAAATCGCCGCGCTCGCGGGCAGGTCGACGTCGCAATTGCTCGGCGAGTTCGAGCCGCCGTCGTTCTGGCTGCGCCTGATCTCGCCGGAACTCGCCTGGCGAGGCCCTGCGGATGAAGCGGACATCGCGGGCATCGCCGCGCGCTTCGGCGCGCCGCTGCCTGACGACCTCGCCGAGCTCTACCGTCGGCATGACGGCATCTCCACGCTGGCCCTGTTGCCATTGTCGCGCTGGCAGTCCGTGTCCATGCTGCATGCCGACGCCAAGGCCGGGTTGCGCGCGCAGCATGGCGCCGTGTTCCCGGATGCCGATATCGCGTCGATCGCCGGCTGCATCGCGATCGGCGGTCACTCCATCGACAGTGCCGGCGGCGACGAAGCCGCTCGCGGCAGCCTGCGGTACGTGAGCCTGCTCTGGTGTCCGCAGGCGCCGGGCGAACGACGCTACGTCGATTTCCGTCACAACCGAAACTGGACGACCCATGTCGAGTTGCTGCGAGCGGAAGTCGCCGAAGCGCGCGCGGCTCGGCAGTCGTGGGGCGGGTAGCGGCGCGCAGGGTGCCGGCGGGCGCGGCCCGCAACATTTGCACAAAGAAACTTCCGGGACGTACGCGAGGCGTTACGAACTCTTAACGGCGGCTGCGCGGCGAGGTCGCATCGATCCGCGTTCCAATCGGCGTCGCGCGAGCGTTTTCACGAATCGCAGCCGACATCCGCCGAGGCGACGATGGGTCGAAAACGGGCGGTCGCGCCGAGCCGAGCCGCAGTACGGCAGCAATCTCAGATCCGTCATGACTTGCCCCGGGGAGTCTGCGATGAAGAAGAATATTCCACACTTGTACGCTTGCGCGTCACGCGACCGCCGCACGTTCCTCGGCGTTGCGGGCGGCTTTTCGGCAGCGGTCCTGTTCGGCTGGCCGCAGCGCTCGCCGGCACAGGAGGCCGGCGCCGGCGTCGGCTGCGTCGACCCGTCGATACTGTCCGACGGCTTCGAAGCGCCGTTGAGCAACTGTGCGCTGATACCGCAGGAAATCGTCGGTCCGTATCCGCTGTATGGCGTGCTCTCGAATCCGGTCTACACGCGGCGCCACATCACCGAAGGCCGCGCCGGCGTGCGCCTGCTGCTGCGTTTCAAGCTCGTGGACATCAATGCGAACTGCGCGCCGATTCCCGACGCAGGCATTTACCTGTGGCAGTGCGATCTCGACGGCGGCTATTCCGGCTATACCATGCCCGACGGCACCGACAATCGCGGACTGACGTTCCTGCGCGGGCTTCAGTACACCGACTGCAACGGCGAGGCCGTGTTCGAGACGATCTACCCGGGTTGGTATCCGGGACGCACCACACATCTGCATTTGCAGGTCTATCTCGATTCGGTCGGCAGCATCACCGCGACGACGCAGCTCGTGTTTCCGGACGCGGTCAATCAGGCGGTCTACGCATCGCCGCTCTACGCCGCCAACGGACAGAACACGTCGGTGCCGACGAACGCCCAGGACGGCAGCTTCGGCGACGGCTTCGCGCGCCAGCTCATCGCGACGAACGGCAACCCGACCGACGGCTACGTCGGGCGGCTCGCGCTCGGCGTGGCGCGCTGATGGCGTGAAACGCAGCTTCGATGTGGGGCTTCGTCTGCGGCTCGACCCAACCTGCGCGCTGGAAAACCGCAACGCCGGCACACCGACGTTGCGGTCGATCAACCACCTTGCTCAATCGTGCGTATGCGCGACCCCCGACTTCGGGCAATGGCACGGCGCCGTCGGGCCGTACTCGGTGCCGAAGGTGCGGCCGTCGCGGTGGCGCTGCCAATAGAACGTCGGCGCCGGACGCTGTTTGCC
>CAMLSI010000084.1 GCA_946482585.1 uncultured Lysobacteraceae bacterium | reverse complement strand
GGCGTCTGCTGTTGATGCTCGCGCTCTGGTTCGCGAGCCTCGCGTTGGCGGCCCTCGCGAGCTGGTTCGTGGCGCGCTCGCCGGTCAGCGGCCCCGACCCGGCGGAGTTCACGCGTCTGCAGACCGAGAACGAATCCCTGAAGCAGCGCGTGGCCGTGCTCGAGCGAGCCGATCAGGTGGATCGCGTCGCGAGCTCGGATCTGCAGCAGACCTTGCGCGAGCGCGAAGAGGAAATCGCCGGTCTGCGTACCGACCTGGGTTTCTATGCGCGTCTCGTCGGCGGCGGTGCGCGTCGCGAGGGATTGTCGGTGCATTCGGTGCACGTCGAGCCGGTCAGGGAGTCGAGCGCCTGGAACGTCGTCGTCACGCTGACGCAGAACATGAAACGTTCGCAGTCGAGCGAAGGGCGATTGCAGCTCGTCGTGGAAGGTGTCGCGAACGGCCAGCTCAAGACGCTGGCCTGGAGTGAGCTGGGCGCCGGCGATGCGGCCGGTCTGCCATTCTCGTTCAAGTATTTTCAGCGTGTGTCGGGCACGGTGATGCTGCCCGCGGGGTTCACGCCGAATCGCATCAAGGTGGTTGCCGAGGCGACGGGGGGCGGTGGCCGGGTCGAACAAGGATTTGCCTGGAGCGAAGCTCAGGCAGCCGAGGAGAGCAGCAATGTTCAGCAGTAAGAAAGGCAACGGCAAGTCCACCTACAGCGCCACCACGCTGATCGCGAAAGGCACGACGATTCGCGGCGACCTGACATTCAGCGGCGCGATCTACCTCGAGGGCCGCATCGAAGGCACGCTGCGCGCCGACGGCACCGACGCCTGCCTCACCCTCAGCGACCAGGGGTCCGTGGTCGGCGAGATCCACGCGCCGCGCGTCGTGCTCAACGGCGAGGTCAAGGGCGACGTGCATGCGGCAGAACGCCTGGAGCTGGCCGAGGCAGCCCGCATCGAAGGGAACATCTATTACAAGGTGCTCGAAATGGCGGCGGGCGCGCAGATCAATGGCAAGATGGTGCATCAGAGCGAGGCTCCGAAGCGCCTTCCGGCGCCCGACGCCGGTGCTCCCGCGGCCGGTGCCGAGCCGGCTTGATTGCACCGGCCTCCGCCCTGATCTAACCACCGGATTTGTCAGTTGCGAAGCCGTCATGAGTGAAACACCGAGTTACCAGTCCGCCCTCGACCAGCCGCTGATCTTCAGCGACGCGGCCGCGCACAAGGTGCGCGAGCTGATTTCCGAGGAGGGCAATCCGGAGCTGAAGCTGCGCGTCGCGATCAGCGGCGGCGGCTGCTCGGGGTTCCAGTACGGTTTCAGTTTCGACGAGGAGCGCGCCGAAGACGATCTCGCGATCGAGAACGGTGGCGTCACGCTCGTCGTCGATCCGCTGTCGCTGCAGTACCTCATGGGCGCTGAGATCGACTACACCGAGTCGCTGACCGGCGCGCAGTTCGTCATCCGCAATCCGAACGCGAAGACGACCTGCGGCTGCGGTTCGTCGTTCACCGTCTGACCGTCGCGTGAGCGCGAGCCGGCGCAGCGGAACCAACGTATTCGCGGCGCTGGCGCTCGAACGCGCCGCGGAGCGCCGCGACGACGCCGATTGGCTGTCGGCACGGCGTACCGACGCCGGCGTCCGCTACATCGTCCTGAATCCTGACGGCCGCGGTCTCGCGCGCGCCGACCGCGGCGGCCTGCGTCAGCTGAGCGAGGCCGAGCGGCTCGCGCACTGGCCCGACGATCCGGTCGCGTTTCTCGGCGCTACCGGCGAGGCGAACTATTTCGCGATCGCGGCGACACAGCCTCGCGGCGAGGAGGTCACCGGCGCATTGCAAGGGCGCTGGATCGACCTGCGTGCGGCCGGCCTCGGTCTGCCCGCGTTCGATGCGGGTCTGTTCGCGTATGCGCGCGCGCTGCTCTTCTGGCAGACGCGCGTACGCTTCTGCGGCGCCTGCGGACATGCGACGACGCTGGTCTCGGCCGGCCACAAGGCCCTGTGCACCAATGCCGAGTGCGGGCTCGAGCACTTTCCGCGTACCGATCCGGCCATCATCGTGATCGTCGGCTGGCGCGATGCCTGTCTGCTCGGCCGACAGCCCGGCTGGCCCGAGGGACGCTGGTCGACCTTGGCCGGCTTCGTCGAACCGGGCGAATCGCTCGAGGACGCCGTGCGCCGCGAGGTGCACGAGGAGGCCGGCGTGCGTGTGGACGAAAGCGACTACCACTCGTCGCAGCCTTGGCCGTTTCCGGCGTCGCTGATGCTCGGCTTCGTCGCGCGTGCGAGTGATCCGGCGATACGCGTCGGCGCCGAGCTGGCCGAAGCGCGCTGGTTCGAAGTCGACGACATCGTGCGCGGTCTTGCCGACCGCACGCTCGTGCTGCCTCCGCCGCTGTCGGTCTCCTATCGCCTGATCGAGCACTGGCTGCGCGAGACCGGCGGGCTCGAGCTGTCGACGCTGATGCACGACGAGCCCTGGCTCAGGCCGAAAACGGCCTAGCCCCGAGCCGGCTACACACGGGCCGGCTACAATCGGGACAACCTTCCGAACGCCCGAACCATGGCCATTCACCTGCTTGCCGTTCTCGTGGTCTTCGCCCTGGCCCAGGGGTTGCCCGATCTGTCCCGCCTGCGCGATTTCAGCCGCCTGCGTGTCTGGCTCGGTGTGCTCGCCCGAGTCGGCGGCGGCGCGCGCAGCGTGCTGGGGATATTTGTCCCAGTGTTGATTTGTTTACTCATCCAGCAGCTGCTGAGCGGATGGATGTTCGGTCTGCTGTCGTTCGCCTTCGCGGTCTGCGTGCTCTGGTACAGCTGGGGGCCTCGCGATCTTTCCGAAGACATCGACGCCGTCATCAAGGCGCCGGACAGTGAGCGCCGTGTCGTCGCCGCGCAGAACCTGCGCCCCGACGGCGACGAAGGCGCGCTCGCGTTCGAAGCGCCCGCGCTCGTCGATGTCGCATTCCAGTCAGCGCTGAAACGCTGGTTCGGCGTGCTGTTCTGGTTCCTGCTGCTCGGCCCCTGCGGCGCCCTGCTGTATCGCCTCACTCAGCTGATGGCATGGTCGCCGGGACTGAATGAACTGCAGAGCGGCGAAGGCCGCCAGCTCGCGCGCAAGCTGAGCCTGCTGCTCGATTGGGCACCGTCGCACCTGATGGCGCTCGCGCTCGCGGTCGCCTCGGATTTCGATGCGGTGTTCCATACCTGGAAAAGCTGGCACGACCGCATGGGCAAAGGCTATTTCAGCCTCGATCTCGGATTCCTGTCGGCGATCGCGCGGGCCAGCGTCGATGCCGACGTCATCGCCGGCGACGGCTATGCCGAGGACATCAACGACCCGCTGATCGAACTCGCCGACGCGCGCCATCTGCTCGTGCGCGTGCTCATCGTCTGGCTCGCAGTGACCGGCCTGCTCGTGCTCGGCGGTCTTGCCTGACGCGGTGCGCGGCGCGCTTTCCGCGCCGCGCACATCGACAGCTCTCAGCGCCGTTCTTCGGCGCCGTTCGTGAAGATCAGATCGACCTGCTTGTCGCGCCAGCGTGCGAGCAGCTGTCGCAGCGCCTGCGGCGTATTCGTCGCGGCCGGCGCGCCCGGCGACGCCTGATTCTGCTGGTTGACGCCATGGCAGCCGTCGCAGGCGCGAATCTCGCCGGGCGCAAAGCTGATCCAGTAGCGCTCGCGCACGACCGGCGTGCCGTTCGGCGCCGTCGAATGCCAGGCGAGCGCGCGCTGCGCCGGCACGAACGCCGCCACCGAACCGTCGCCCGCGATCGCGGTGCTGCCCGGCGGACCGCCGGCATTGGCCGCGTTCGCGAGCATCGCCGGCTTGTCGTGCAAGACCTGCGCGAGTACGCGACGGCCCGCGCGCGGCGTCGCGATGCCGCCGATGCCGCGAATCTGATCGCCCTGGAAGAACTGCATGTGCGCGATGTCGTAGAGCTGCCCGCCGCCGCTCGCGGTCGTCTGCACGCCGCCGGGCACGCGCAGGTTGAACGGTTGCTGCTTGTCGGCGCGATCGCGCGTGGTCGCATTGCGCACGACGAGCAGCGCGAGTCCGTTCGCGCGCAGATAGGCACGAAACGCGGCGACATCGACGTTTTCCGCAGCGAATGCGGCCTGTTCCGGTGCGCGCAGCTGCCAGGCCGTGGTCGGCGGCACGGTGCGTGCGCGGACTTCGACCGGCGACAGTTCCCACATCGGTCCGTTGTAGCTGACCTCGTAGTCGGGGTCCCAGAAGCTCACGCTCTTGCTGATGCCCGGAGTCAGGTTTTCGGCCGCGACGAACTGACCGCCCGGCGCGGCCACGAGCCGCTTGAGCCGGAATTGATAGCGCGGCTGCGGCGCTTCGCGCGTGCCGTCGTTGCCGGCTTCGCGCCACTGCGTGGCGTGTGCGGCGATGAGCTGGCCGTCGCTGAGCGGCAGCGGATTGCGGAAACGTCCGGTGAATTCCGGCGGTTGCGGTACCGGCGCGTAGTCGGGGCTGAAATTGATGTTCACGCGCGGGTTCAGCCAGGTCGCCCGGATCAGCGCCGGATTGACCGTCGGACCCGCGTCGATGCGGATGAGCTGTCCCGATGCGTGCGTATAGAACTCCGGCGCGTCGACGCCGTAGTAGCGGCCGGGCGTGGTCGGGTCCTCGCGCATCTGCAGCACGTTGACGATGCGGTTGTTGGTCTCGGGCGAAATGAATTCGTCGAGCGCCGGGTCCTGCAGGCTGCTGTTGAAATAGCTGTGCAGTTCATGCCGGCCGACGTGATTGAGCGTCTCTTCTTCGGTGCCGTCCTGATTCACCATCCACGGGAAGAAATGATTGATCGTGAAACCGTTGACGCCCGAATTCGGTACTTCGATCCGCGGTTCCGGAAACACTTCGCTGCGATCGGGCGTCTTGGTCGCGCTCAGCGCTTCGCCGGTCCAGTTGAACGTGCCGTAGTCATTGTTCGCCGAATCGTTCTGCTGGTCGCGCTGCAGGTGATCCCAGCGTGTGAACAGCAGGCGGCCGTAGCTGTCGACGAGCGGATTGAACGCGCCCGACACCGATACCTGCAGCAGATCGAGCTGGCCGGTCGCCGGCTGCAGGCGCCAGAGACCCGTCGGCGTCGCCGTCGATTCGTATTCGTCGAGCTGCGGATACAGGTGGTTCGCGCCGTTGCGCGAGCGGTCGCTGACGAAGACGATGCTGTTGTCGCTGAGATAGACCGGGCTGACGTTGTTGCGATTGACCGGCTGGTTCGCGACCTTCGTGATCGTCAGCGTCTGTCCCTGGCCGAAGCCGGTCGCCTCGTAGAGCTGCCAGTAATTGTCGACGTACTGGTATTGCTGCGGCGGCGCGCCGATCACCATGCTGAAGATGGCTTTGTTGCCGTCCCAGGACACGGCGGGGTCACGCACCGCGATCGAGTTCGCGCGCTGCGGCCCGGCGTTGCCGTAGCCGGCTTCCTGCGTGAGGTTGCGCAGCGTGCCGCTCGGATACCGGATGTAGAGATCGCCGCCGCGGCCGGTGACGTCGACCGAGCCGAGATGGTTCGCGAACACCGAGCCGATCGTCGCGAAATCGTCCGGGACCGGATACTGGGTCACGAACAGGATGGGATTGGGCAACTGCTGCGCGCCGGCGGCACTCGCCATGGCAATGGCGGCGGCCGCCGCGGCGCGGCGGATCTGGTGCAAACGCATGGAATGTCCTCCCCGATGACGGCCCGCAGCCTCTCCCAAGCCGGTACTGGCTGTTGTGACGCGGTACCGTACTGGCCTGTGTCGCGGATCGCGTTTCCGCCAAACACGCGAGAAGGGCCGACAAGGGGACAACGTCCGGCGGCGCCGCAACCGAACGACGCCGGGCGGCGGCGCGTCAGGTCTTGCCGAACACGCCGTCGAGCACGTCGGCGGCCGCCCGCGGCCGGCCCAGCCCGCGCGCGCTGTCGCGCAGCCGCGCGAGCCGCGGCGCATCCGCGAGCAGGGCGCGCACGCGGTATTCGAGCGCGGTCGCGTCGACGGCCTTGAGCCCGGCGCCGTTTTCCAGCAGGTAGTCGCAGTTGCGTTCTTCCTGCCCCGGGATCGGCGCGAACACGATCATGGGCAGGCCGAGCGCGAGGCATTCCGACGTGGTGAGCCCGCCGGGCTTGCCGATCGCGAGATCGGCGCAGCCCATGAGCCGCTCGATCGTGCGCGTGAAGCCCTGCGGAAACAGCCGGCCGGGATGCTCGCGAGCGAGCTCCTGCAGACGTGCGAGCATGCTCTCGTTGCGCCCGGCCAGCGCGACGAGCTGGAAGTCGAGATCGATGCGGAGCAGTTGCGCGGCCGCGTCGTCGAGGGCGCCGACACCGGCGCCGCCGCCCATCAGCAGCAGCACGCGGCGTGCCGGATCGAGTCCCGCTGCCGCGGCGCAGGTTTTCCGGTCCGGAACGGCGGAGAACGCCGGCATGATCGGAATGCCGCTGACGTGGATGCGTTCCGGCGGCAGGCCGCGTGCGCGCATCCGCGCGGCGACCTCGTCGCTCGCGGCGAAATAACCCGCGAGCCGCGGCACGACCCAAAGCGCGTGCAGGTCGAAATCGGTGACCTGCACATGCACCGGGCAGGCGATCCGGCCCAGCGTCTGTTCGCGTGCGAGGAGTTCGGCCGGCAGGAAATGCGTGCAGACGATGGCGTCCGGCGCGAAATCGGCGATCGCACGGCGCAGGCTGCGGGCGTTGAGCCGTTCGATCGCACGACGCAGGCGCGCGATCGCCGCATCGGGCGGCGTCTCGTCGGTGATGCGGTACAGCTGCGCCCAGAGCGCCGGGAATTTCTCCACTAAGCGCAAATAGAA
Source organism: uncultured Lysobacteraceae bacterium (assembly GCA_946482585.1). The sequence goes on along the minus strand of CAMLSI010000084.1, from coordinate 7,130 downwards.
ATCCGTATACAGCGTGCGGAAAGCGCCCGGCACGTAGTCCATGACATCCAGATGCAGCGCCTCGATGCCGCGCGCCTGTGCGGTCGCGCGCAGCGCGTCGGCGGCGCGGCCGTGGCCGGCTCCGGCGGAGACACTAAGCAGCAGCAGGCGGCGCGGCGCCGCTCCGGGCGCGGACTCAAGCATCGGCGCCCCGCAGTGCGCGCACCCGTGCCTCGAGCGCCGCAGCGCTGGCTTCCGCCGGCGGCACCGGCTCACCCGCGGCCAGGCCGATGCGCGACCAGAACCGGCGTGGCAGACGCGAGCGGCCGAGCGCACTGTCGCGCCGGCTGAAGATCGAGCCCCAGAGGCCGCGCAGCGCGAGCGGGACGACCGGTACCGGACGACGTTCCAGGATCTTCTCCATGCCGGTCTTGAACTCGGCGATCTCGCCGTCCTTGGTCAGTCCGCCTTCGGGAAAGATGCAGACGAGATTGCCGGCGGCGAGCTCTTTGTCGACCTCGTCGAAGGCCTTGGCCAGGAGTTCCGGGTTCTCCTTGTAACCGGCGATCGGAATCGCCTTGGCAGTGCGGAAGATGAAGCTCAGCACCGGAATGTTGAAGATCTTGTAGTACATGACGAAGCGCACGGGCCGGCGCACGTTGCCGCCGATGATCAGCGCGTCCATGAAGCTCACGTGGTTGCACACCAGCAGCGCCGGACCCTCTTCCGGAATGCGGTCGAAGCCCTCGAGCCGGATGCGATACAGCGTGTTGACGAGTATCCAGCTCAGGAACCGCATCAGGAATTCGGGCACCAGCGTGTAGATGTAGATCGCGACGACGGCGTTCATCAGGGCGGTCGCGAGCAGCAGTTGCGGGATCGACAGCTTCGCTACGTTGAGCAGCACGGCCGACAGGCCCGCCGCGACGACCATGAACAGCGCGTTGAGGATGTTGTTCGCCGCGATCACGCGCGAGCGCCGGGTCGGATCCGAGCGGGTCTGGATCAGCGCGAACAGCGGCACGATGAAGAAGCCCGAGAACACCGCCATCAGCAGCAGGTCGAACAGGACGCGCCAGATCCACGGCTGTTGCAGCAGCGCCGCAACCGTAAGGCCCACCGACAAGGCAGCGTCAGTCTTGGCGAAATACAGGTCGGCACCAAATAGTGTCATGCCGATCGAGCCGAACGGCACGAGTCCGATCTCAATCTTATGGCCCGACAATCGTTCGCACAGCAGCGAGCCGATGCCGATGCCGAGCGAGAAGACAGTAAGCAGGAAAATGAAGACTGACGGATCGCCGCCAATGGTCGACTTGGCGTAGTTCGGCAACTGCGTGATGAACACCGAACCGAAGAACCAGAACCACGAAATGCCCATGCACGACAGCAAGACGGTGCGATTGCTACGGATGTAGACCAAGTTGTTCCAGGTCTCGGTGAACGGATTCCAGTTGATCTTCAGAGTGGGGTCGGGTCCGGGTATCGGCGGCATGCGCAGCGAACACACCAAACCGGCCAATGCCGTCACAATGCTGACACCGCCAACGAACCAGGCGCCGCTGTCAGCAATGTTGATCAGCGCGCCACCGACGATTTGCCCGAGCAAGATGGCGACGAAGGTCGCCATCTCGATCAGGCCATTGCCGCCGACCAGCTCACGCGCGTCGAGCACTTGCGGCAGCAGTCCGTATTTCAGCGGACCGAACAGCGTCGAATGCAGCCCCATCATGAACAGCATGGTCATCAGCAGCGGAATGCTCTTGGCGAGAAAGCCGAACAGCGCGATGACCATGATCGCGACCTCGAGCAGCTTCACGAACTGCGCGAGCCGCGCCTTGTCGTACTTGTCCGACAGCTGGCCGCTCGTTGCCGAGAACAACAGGAAAGGCGTGATGAACAGCGCTGCGATCAGATTGCTATAGGTAATGCCTAGCGCCTCGTCACTCGCAGCAATCTGGTAGACGGCCATGATGGCGAGTGAGGTCTTGAACACGTTGTCGTTGAACGCGCCGAGTGCCTGGGTCCAGAAGAACGGGCCGAACCGGCGCGATTTCAGCAGGGCGAACTGATTGCTGCTCGACATTGACGGGAACCTTGGAAAGTCGCACGCAATCTAGCAGACCCGACGTTGCCGCGACCGCCGCGTTCGGCGTCGGGCCGTGCGCGGCAAGCAGGGCCGTCCTAACCCCGAGTTAACGATTCCCGAACCCGCGATCCCGTTTCCTCGGTCGTCCCGTAAACTTCCGCCTTTCCCTGCAATGCCCGTCCACCGGGCGCCGGAGCTCCATGAAACTGACTCGCCTAGCCCTTGCCGGCGCGCTCGCGCTGCTGTCCGCCACGGCCATCGCCGAAAACGTGATCCGGCCCGTGCCGATTCCCGACCTCAGCAAGCTCGGCAAGGCCGAGGCCGCCGAACTCGTCGAGATGCGCGCGGAGTTCGACAAGAGCAAGCCGACCATGGTCGGCGAGCAGCTCGCGAAAGCCTATTCGCTGCTCGCATCGAGCTACGCCCAGGCGGGTTTCTACGAGGAAGCGGATGCCGCACTCGCCAACGCGATCGTCGTGACGCCAGATGACGCCCGCTGGATCTATCTGCGCGGCATGCTCGCGCGTATGCGCAACCAGCCGGCGCAAGCCAGCGACCTGCTCGAGCAGGCGCTGCGGCTGGACCGGAAATACCTGCCGATGCGGGTCGCCGTGATCGAGGCGCGTCTGGCCTCGGGCAATGCCGACGCCGCGCGCCAGGCCGTGGATCAGGCCGGCGTCGAAGCCAAGGACAGCGCGATGATCGCATCGCTGCGCGCCCGCGTGGCGCTGCGCCAGGGACGCCATGCGGACGCGCTCGCCGCGATCAACGATGCGCTGCGGCTCGATCCCGGCGCGAACCAGCTCTACGGCGTCCAGGCCGATGTCTACACGGCTCAGGGCAACACGGCGGCGGCGAATGCGGCGCGCGCGAAGTCAGGCACCGTGGCAGTCAAGCAGCTCGATCCGCTGCTGGCCGGCTTCCTCGGCGCACGCACCATCGGCGTTTCGGCACCAGGCGCGCAGCAGGCCGGCGCAGCCGCGGCGGACAAGGATGACCCGCTGACGCGCGCGCGCTTCCTGATCGGCGTGCAGCAGTTCAACGAAGCGCGCGCGCCGCTCGACGAGGCGCTGCGCAGCAAGCCGAACGACGCGGGACTGCTCGGCCTGTCGGCGCGTATCGAAGCGCTGCTCGGCAATCGCAGTCTTGCGACGACGCGCGCGAACGAAGCCGTGCGCCTGTCGCCGAATGACGCCGCCGCACTCGTGACGCGCGGCGTCGTTGCCGAAACCGGCGGCGACGAAGCGGCGGCGCAGGCCGACTACGAGAAGGCGATTGGCCTCAGCGCGAGCCTCACGGAGGCACGCTTGCTGCTCGGCAACCGCTACATGCGCATGAACCGCTACGCCCAGGCGGCCGAGCAGTACCGCCAGCTCATCAAGCTCGAACCCACGGTCACCGAGCACCACGGTCGCCTCGCCGCGGCGCAGGTCGCCGACGGACGCTGCGCTGACGCGCTGCGCGACCTCGAGGCCGCGCTCAAGTCGAACCAGCGCCAGGGTTACGCGGCCCAGGTATTCGTCCGCGTCGCCAGCACCTGCCGCGGCACGACTGACGCGCAGCGCAAGGTGGCGGCGGACTATGCGCGCCGGCTCTACATCGAGCGGCCGATTCCGCAGGTGATCGAGGCGGTCGCGCTGGCCAATGCGGCCGAGGGCAAATTCACGGTCGCGGCCGAAATGCAGGGCTCGGCGATGTTTGCCGCGGTGCGCGACGGCGGCAACGAGGCCGCCGATCCGTTCCGCGAATTCTTCAAGAAATTCCAGGTGAGCCAGATGCCCGACAAGCCCTGGCCGGCCGACAGCGGCTTGTTCAAGCCCGCGCGGCTGCAGCCGCAGCCGCCGCGGCCGGTTCCGGCCGCGCAACCGGCTCAGGGACAGAAGGGCTGAAACGAAAAAGCGCGCCTCGACGGCGCGCTTTTTTTAGGACTCGGTACGAAAAGAAATCGGCAGACGCTCCACCGATTCCGTGCGTCAACGACAACTGCCGCGGCGCAGATGGAAATAGCCGCCGACCGGTCCGTGCAGCACGAGCGTGTCGCCGCTGCGCGAAACGAGCTCCCATTCGCGATCGGGACCGCCGAGCATGCCGTGTTCGATCGCGAAGCCCGTAGCGGTGCGAATGATGCGCGACGTGATGACGCCGCCGGCCTTCATGCGGTATTCGAGCGAATCGCCGCTGATGGTCCATTGCGCCGGCGACGATTCGTCCTTGTCGCCGTTCGCATCCATCGATACCGCGTACTCGCACCAGGCGCCGGTCAGCGCGCTGACGTCGCCGCCTCCCGCCTTGCCGGCCTCTTTGCCCTTGTCCGTGTTCGAAGGGTTTTGCCCGGCGGACGCTGCGGTTTCGTCCGAACGTGCGACACCCTTGACCGTGATTTCGCCGCCGTTGCCCGGCGCGCAGGGCTTGTCCTTGAACTCGACGGCGCCGCTGGCGTTGGTGCACTTGTAGACCGCGGCGTGAAGCGGGGCCGCCGCGAGCGCGACGGCAATGCAGAGCAGGAAGCGCATGGAGGATTCTCGGCGGTGAATTGCCATGATGGTGCGGTAACAGGGACGGAGCGTCCCGGACAGTTTGTCCGGTCGGCAGCGCTCAGCGATTCAGTGCGCGATGGCCGATGTCGCGGCGGAAGAACATGCCTTCGAAGCGCACGCCGCGCGCGGCGGCATAGGCGCGTTCGCGCGCTTCGTTGATGTCCTTGCCCAGTGCGCAGGCGGTCAGCACGCGGCCGCCGGCGCTGACCGCGCGGCCCTGCTCGTCGAGCCGCGTGCCGGCCTGGAACACTTTCGCATCGGGATCGCGCGGCGCATCGAGGCCTTCGATCACGTCGTTGAGCCGAACGGTACCCGGATAACCCTGCGCGGCGAGCACGACGCCGAGTGCCGGACGCGGGTCCCATTCGGCCGTGGTGCGGTCGAGGCGGCCGTCGAGCGCGGCCTCGATGAGTTCGACGAGGTCGGACTTGAGCCGCAGCATGATCGGCTGTGTTTCCGGGTCGCCGAAGCGGACGTTGAACTCGATGACTTTCGGCGCGCCGGTCTTGTCGATCATCAGCCCGGCATAGAGGAAGCCGATGAACGGCGCACCTTCGGCGGCCATGCCGGCCAGGGTCGGCTCGATGACTTCGCGCAGGATGCGCTGCTCGACCTCGGGCGTGACGACCGGCGCCGGCGAATAGGCGCCCATGCCGCCGGTGTTCGGTCCGTTGTCGCCTTCGTCGCGACGTTTGTGATCCTGGCTCGTCGCCATCGGCAGTGCGCGCTGGCCGTCGCTGATGACGATGTAGCTGGCTTCTTCGCCCTCGAGGAATTCCTCGATGACCACGCGTGACGACGCGTCGCCGAGCGAGTGCGCGCCGAGCATGTCGCGCAGCGCCTGCTCGGCGTCGGCGAGCGTCAGCGCGACGACGACGCCCTTGCCGGCGGCAAGCCCGTCGGCCTTGATCACGATGGGTGCGCCGTGGCGGCGCACGTAGGCAAGTGCGCCGGCGAGTTCGGTGAATACGGCATAGCGCGCGGTAGGAATGCTGCGGCGCGCGAGAAAGTCTTTCGCGAACGCCTTCGAGCCTTCGAGCTGCGCGGCGACGCGGCGCGGACCGAAGCAGCGCAGTCCCGCGGCGCGAAACTTGTCGACTACGCCGGCGACGAGCGGCGCTTCGGGACCGACGACGGTGAGGTCGACCTGCTCGCGCTTGGCCAGTGCGAGCAGTCCTTCGAGGTCGGTCATCGCGACGGCGGCGTTGCGGACGCCCGGCTCGTGCGCGGTACCGGCATTGCCGGGCGCGACGATGACTTCGACGACGCGTGCGGATTGCTTGAGTTTCCAGGCCAGCGCGTGTTCGCGCCCGCCCGAGCCGATGACGAGGACTTTCATGGCACCCCTGGGAAAACCGCAGAACAGAACGCGATTGTAGCCTGCCGCCCACGCCGGCCCGGAAATTCCGTTTCGGCGGCGGCGGTGCGGAGAAACGTAACGTTTTGTGGCCCCGGGCTCGAAGACGCGGCGCAGCCGAGCCCGTTCAGGTTCGCGTCGGCGCGCGGGTGCATCAATGCGCCCCGCGCAATCCTGCGCCTCTGGGAACCCTTCCACGTCGGTGAACATCCTGCGCCTGTATCTGCGCGTCATCGGACTGCTTGCGCCCGAGCGCAAGCTCGCGATCACCCTGACCCTCGCCAACCTCGCGCTGGCCGGCGTCTATTTCCTGGAGCCCATGCTGTTCGGCCAGGTCGTCGATGCGCTCGGCGCGCCGGGCGCGGCCGATGCGCCGAGGCTCATCGCGTACTGGGCGCTGGCCGGTTTCGGCGGCGTCGTCGCGAGCGTCTGGGTGTCGCTGCATGCGGATCGTCTCGCGCACCGGCGTCGCCTCGCGGCGATCGCGCAGTTCTTTGCGCATGGCGCGGCGCTGCCGCTGTCGTTCCACGGCGAAAATCACACGGGCCGCCTGTCGCGCGTGATGCACGGCGGCGTCAGCAACCTGTTCGGGCTCTGGCTCGGCTTCTTCCGCGAGCATCTCGCGACGCTGCTGTCGATTCTCGTGATGGTGCCGATCGCGCTCTACATGAACTGGAAGCTCGCCGTGCTCATGGTTGCGCTCATGACGAGCTTCGCCGTGTTCAACGCGATCGCGATCCGCCGCACGCACAAGGCGCAGGCCGAGGTGGAAGAACTGCATCATGAAATCTCGACGCGCGCGAGCGACGTGTTCGGTCACGTCGGTGTGGTGCAGAGCTTCACGCGCCTCCGCGAGGAAATGGCGGCGCTCAAAGGCATGATGGAGCGCGTGCTGAAGGCGCAGTATCCGGTGCTGCGCGGCTGGGCCGTGCTGTCGGTGCTCAATCGCGCCGCGAGTACGCTGACCATCGTCGCGATCTTCGCGCTCGGCGCGAATCTGCATGCGAAAGGCGAAGTCAGCGTCGGCAACATCGTGAGTTTCGTCGGCTTCTCGCTGATGCTGATCGGCCGGCTCGAGCAGTTTGCGGGCTTCATTTCGGGCCTGTTTTTCCAGACGCATTCGCTGCGCAATTTCTTCGAGGTGCTGGATACGGCGCCGGCGATCGCG
>CAMLSI010000083.1 GCA_946482585.1 uncultured Lysobacteraceae bacterium | reverse complement strand
AGGACGGCCCGCAGCAGGTCACGTTCGACCGCGCGACCGCGCTCGCGCGCGAAGACCTGCCGCTGCTGCGCAACGACCACCCGCTCGTGATCGGCGCGCTGGACCTGCTGCTCGAAGGCGAGCAGGGCAACGCGGCCTTTCTCGTCGACGACGCGCTGCCGCCGCGTACCGTGCTGCTCGAGGCCGTCTACGTGCTCGAATGCATCGCGCAGCGCAGCCTCGGCATCGATCGCTTCCTGCCGCCGCTGCCGCTGCGCGTCGTCGTCGACACCAAGCTGCAGGCGCGCGACTACAAGCCGAATCCGGTCTCCTTGAAGAAGGCGATCGACCGCGCGATCGATTTCAATCGCTACCGCAAGTTCATCGCCCAGCTCGTTCCGCCGATGCTCGAACGCTGCGAGGCCGTCGCACGCGACGCGGCCGCGCGCGAGATCGCCGCGGCCGCGGCGGCCGCCGGCGCGGCGCTGGGCGCCGACGTCGCTCGCCTGCAGGCGCTGCGCACGGTCAATCCGGCCGTGCGCGCCGAGGAAATCGATGCGCTCGCCGAAGAACGCGCCGCGATCGCCGATGCACTGCCGCGGGCGCGTCCGCGCCTGGATGCCGTGCGCTTCGTCTGCAGCCAGGATTTCCTGAGCCTGCGCTGATCGCGTGCATCGCCGGCCTGCCCGCCGGCCGGCGATGCGGACGGACTTCTCCACCCGCACCCGCCGCCTGCGACGGCGGCACCGGCACCCGACCCGCGCCGGCGCGCCGCGACGCCGACCCGCAAACAATGCGACGATGCGCCGTTCCGCGGCGTCTCGCCGTCTCTGCCCGCCAGCGCTGTACGCATGACGCTTCCGTCCCTTCGCTTCGGCGAGTTCGAACTCGATCCGGCCGCGCGCGAGCTGCGCCGCGCCGACGAACGCGTGGAACTGCCGAGCAGCGCCTTCGACGGGCTCGTCTATCTGATCCGTCACCGCGACCGCGCCGTCGGCCGCGACGAGCTCATGGCCGCGATCTGGGGTCGCGTCGATGTCGCCGACAGCCTGCTCGGACAGACCCTGGTCCGCCTGCGCCGCACGCTCGGCGACAGCGGCGACACGCAGCAATGGATTCGCACCGTGCCACGCTTCGGCTACCGCTGGATCGGCCCGGTCGAGGAAATCGTTCCGCCGCGCGACGGCGCATCGGCGGCGCCCGATGCGGGGGTCGCGGCAGCGACGGTCTCGCCCGTTCCCGCGCCCGCCGAGACCGCCGCCGAGACCGCCGCCGAGACACGCGCGGATACCGCGATCGCGCCGATCGAAGCTGCCGAAGACGCCGCGCCGGTCGCGTCGCGGTCGCGCTGGCCCGGCATCGCCGCGACCGCCGCGGTCCTGCTCGCCGCGCTGGTGCTGTTCCTCGCGCTGTCGGCGCAGCGCGGGCAGCGCGCGGCTCCGCCGGCGGTCCCGGGCGCGACGGCGAACGACGCCCGCGGCAACCTCGCCGCGCCGGCGCTGGTGCTGCCCGCGCGCGTCGATGCCGGCGAAGAATGGGAATGGCTGCGCCTGGGCCTGATGGATCTGATCGCGAATCGCCTGCGTCGCGGCGATCTCGCGACCGCAGCCAGCGAAAGCGTCGTCGCCCTGCTACGCGAACGCGGCGATGCCGGCCCCGCCGCCGCGGACGACATCGGGCTCGGCCGTTCCGGAACGCTGCGCATACAGCCCGAGGTCGAGTTGCGCAGCGGCCGCTGGCGCGTGCAGCTGCGCGCGCGCGATGCGACCCACGACATCACGGTCGAGACGCGCGCCGACGATGCGATGAAAGCCGCGCGCGAAGCGGCCGACACGCTGCTGCTGCGCCTGGGCCGGCTGCCGCCGGACCGGCGCGACGAGGCGCCGCAGGATCTGGCGGAACTGCTCGCGCGCACGCGCGCCGCGATGCTGGCCGACCAGCTCGGGCTCGCCGGCGAACTGATCCGGCGCGCCGACGCCGGCTTGCGCGATCGCCCCGAAATCGCGCTGCGCGAAGCGCAGATCGAACTGCGCGCCGGCGACTACCTCTCGGTCGAGCAGCGCCTCACGCGGCTGCTCGACCGCCTGCCGGCCGAACGCGACACCGAATTGCGCGGCCGCGCGCTGGTCACGCTCGCGGCGAGCTATATCCGGCGCGAACGGCCGCAGGACGCGCTGCGCCACTATGACGAGGCGATCACGTTGCTGCGCGGGCAGAAGGCGCCCGACGCGCTCGGTCTCGCTCTGCTCGGCCGCGGCCTCGTCGCGACGCTGCGCGGCGACTACGCGGCCGCGCTCGCCGATCTCGGCCTCGCGCGCAGCGAGACCGAGGCCGCGGGCAACGCGCTCGGCACCACGCAGATCGACCTGAATCTCGCGCTGATCGAAGTGCGCCGGCTGCGTCCGGCCACGGCGCTGCGCATGCTCGAGGATGCGGCGGTGCGCTTCGAGCGCCTCGGCGCGCAGGAGGAATACGTCTTCACCGTGGCCAGCATTGCCGAGGTGCAGCAACTGCTGCTCGATCACGCGGGCGCGCTCGCGACGACGGAGCGCTACTGGCCGCCGCAGGATCACAGCCAGAACCAGCGCCTGCGCCACAAGCTCGCACAGGTGCGCGCCGAAGCACTGTTCGAGGTGGGCCGGCTGCGCGAGGCGACGACCCTCGTCGACACGACGCTCGCCCAAGCCGATGCCGGACTCGACGCCGTCGTCATCGCCCGCCTGCATGCGCTCAAGGCGCGCCTCGCGGCCGCGCGCGGCGATGCGGCCGAGGCCGCGCGTCAGGCGCGCCTCGCGCTCACGCCGACACTGCAGGGCTACGACGTGCCGCGCTACCTGCTGACCTGGCTGCTCGAAGTGCGCAGCCTGCGCGCGAACGCCGATCCGTCCGCGCGCGAACGCGCCGGCGCGCTGCGCGCCTGGGTCGATGCGCATCCGGACCCGTGGCGCCAGGCCTATGCGAGCCTCGCCGAGGCCGAGGCGCTGGCGGCTGGCGCCGACCCGGAAGCAGCGCTGCCGCATTTCGAACGCGCGCTGCAGCAGATCGACGACGCCGGCGCGGTGCCCGACGACGTGGTCGAGGTGATCGCGCCGTATGCCGCCCTGCTCGTGCGCAGCGGCCGGCTCGACGAAGCCCGCGCGCTGAGCGCCCGCATCGCGCCCTGGTCGGACCGCGACCTCCGCGCGGCCGGCGTGTTCGTGCACATCAACGCGATGCCCGGGCACGGCGAGGCGCTCGACGCCGCCCAGCGCCGCGCGCGGGAGCTCGCCGGGGAGCGGGCGGTGCCGTAGCCGCACCGAACGGCGCTCCCCCGAGCCCCGGACCCGCGCCACACCACGGTTCTCGCCGGCCCGAGCGCTTCGCGAATCGCATCCGCATGTGAAACGAATGTGCAACGAATGCGGAGCTGCCGCCGCGTGCCGACACTGCTCCGGCTGCAATCCCTGTCTGGAGTGTCCATGAAAGCGTCTGCCGCACTGATCCTGTCCCTGTTCGCCACGGCCGCGTCCGCAGGACCGCCTGCCGCCGCCACGTTCCTGTTCTCGCGCGGCGGCAACGTCAGCGCGCCGGTGGCCGTCGGCAACCACGTCTACCTCGCGACCGGCAGCACGGTCACCGCCTGGAACCGGGGCGGCGACGGATCGCTCGTCTTCGCCGGCGACAACCGCACCGCACCCGCGCGCGGCGTCATCAACGGTCTCGCGCGCGAGGGCGACTATCTCTACGCGAGCTTCCGCGGCTACGCCGCGGGTACGTCGGGCGTCGCGGTCTATTCGATCGCCAACCGCGAACAGCCGCAGCTCCTGGGCCAGTACGCCTACAGCAAGGCCGAGTTCCAGTTCGCCGGCGGCATCGCCGTCGCCGCCGGCCACGTCTATGTCTTCGACAACGAACAGGGCGTGTTCGCGAGCCCGCTCACGAGCCCGGCCGTGCCGGCCTTCACGCGGGTCAACACCGGCTGGGGCAACTACGACACGGTTACCGCCGCCGGCGGCAAGCTGTACGCGGTCGGCCGCACCTTCCTGTCGGGCACGGCCCTGTCGATCTTCGACCTGTCGACGCCCCTCGCGCCGCAGGAGGTGGGCAGCGCGACGCTCGACGGCTACGACAACTTCCGTCTCAAGGTGCAGCCGCCGTTCGCGTACGGCTTCGGCACGGCCGTGAACATCAGCGATCTGAGCAATCCGGCCAATATCGTCCCGCGCGGCCGAATCGACTCGCCGGTCGCCTATGAGGGACTGTTGCTCGGCACCTACGCCTGGGGTGTCGGCCTCGACGGGCTCGACATCTGGAACGTCGCCGATCCGGACCAACCCGCCGCCGTCGGTCATTCGACGATCAACACCTTCGCGACCGACGCGACCGCGGTGCTCGACGGCGACGCGCTGCTCGCGACGCGCGCCGACCGCTTCGTGCGGCTCGACGCCACCCAGCCGACCGCGCCGACCGTGCGCGGCGAAGCGCAGTTGCCGGCCGGCACCGCGGCCTACGACATCAGCGTGCGCGGCGACACGGCCTGGCTGCTCGGCAATGCCTACGGCCTCAATATCGCCCACAGCGGCGATCTCGCGCCGATAGGCCGGTTCGAGACCAGCCTGGAACCGTCGCTGCAGGGCCGTGCGTTCGAACAGCTCGCGGTCGACGGCAATCGCGCCTATCTCACGAGCTGGGGCAGCGGTCTCGTGATCGCCGACATCGCCAATCCGGCAGCGCCGCAGCAGCTCGGCTTCTGGGAATACCCGTTCGCGACCGCGATCGCCGCGCGCGGCAACCGCGCCTGGGTCGGCCGCTCGACCAACGGCGGCGAACTCGTCGCGCTCGACGTCACCGATCCGGCCCAGCCGCAGCCGCTGGGCGCGATCCAGACCGCCAAGATCCTGCGCCTCGCGCTGCACGGCAATCATCTATACGTCGCGGACGAATCCCCGTTCGGCGGCAAGGGCGGCGGGCTCATCGTCGTCGACGTCAGCAACGGCGCACCGTCGGTGGCGGGCAACTACCCCGGCTGCGGCACGGTCCGCGACGTCGCGCTCAGCGCGAACGGCCGTCGCGCGCTGATCGCCTGCGGCACGGAATCGCGCCTGCTCGACGTGAGCAATCCGGCCCAGCCGCAGCTGCTCGGCACCTATGCCGACGCCGGCTTCAGCGTCGCGCTGCAGGGCGACCGCGCGTTCATCGCGAGCGACACCGGACTCGACGAAGTCAGCTTCGCGGCGCCGGCGCAGCCGCTGCGACTGCAGCGCTGGGACTTGGCGATCCCGGCCTCGCGCCTGCAGCTCGGCAGCGATGCGCGCGTCTACGCGCTGACATCGATGGGCGGCGTTCACGTGTTCGCCGCCGACCGGTTGTTCGCGGACGGACTGGAGTAACCCGGCAACGGCCGGCCGCCCTTGCGAGGCCGGCCGGCGTCGTCAACCGGCATGACACGCTTTGCCGGCCGACCGGCGATGCGCGCTGGACGAAACACCGAGGCATCGGCGTTTCTTTTGTCGCTTTGTCATTTGTGCAGCAGACCGAATCGTTGCCGAATCGGAAAAATGCGATCCGCTGCGACGCCACGCAGCGATTTCGCGTCCAGGTACGGCGTGCCGCTGATTCATCCCCCCAACCCCCCCGGAATGCGGCACGCCCGGGACGCCGCGCCGCAGATCGCTCATCTGCGGCGCGGCGTTCGTCTCCGGAGAACTGCGCGGGTCAGTCGGCGGCGGCTTCCATCGCCGTGATCCACGGCGCCTGGCGCGGCCCGACCCACCCCATCGAACCGACCGACATCAGGCCCGCTTCGGCGAAGGTCTGCCGATACCAGCGCGGCGTGCGGCGGTGGAAGCCCTCCAGATCGCCGACGAGGGTGTCGCGCGTCGTGTAGACCTCGATGTAGGCCATCCCCTCGAGCTGATCGACGATGCCGCTCAGACCGCGCCGCAATTCCGACGCGCGCACGTAGTGCAGCACGTCGGCGCAGACGATGAGGTCGAAGCGTTCGTCGAAGCGCAGCTGCTCGAGCTGGCCGAAGGTCGCCTGCCGCAGGTTGCGCGTGCGGCCCCAGCGCGACACGGCGTATTCGCTGGGATCGAGGCCGAGGTAATGCGCGTGCGGCCGCAGCGCATGCAGCGGCGCCTGCCAGGCACCCTCGCCGCAGCCGACATCGAGCACGTTGCGGATGGGGCGGCCGAGGTAGTACTCGGCCATGGCGACGGCCATCGCGACCTTGCGGGCCAGCACGTCGCGCGAAATCACGCGATGCTCGTCGTCGCGGTACCACTTGTCGAAATAGGCCCGGTCGTAGAGCTTGCTCATGGGGCCGGCCGCCCGAGCTCCCGCTGCGCCTTGGGCGGCAGCTTGTCGACGACGAGCTCGTAGGAGCGGCGCAGGAACGCTTCGAGTTCGCCGGGCGCGAGGCGGTCGGGCTCGGTCAGCGTGACCCAGAACGCGCGCGCCATGTACGGCGCCGGCATGAACCCGGGCTGCTCGGTCAGTTCGAAGAAGCGGTCGGCGTCGACCTTGAATGAGACGCGGCCGCGCTCGACGCCGAGCGTGCAGTAGACCGCGAACATCTTGCCGGCCACGCTGTAGACCAGGTCGACCTCCCACTTCAGCGCCGTACTCACGCCGGGCCACTGCGCGCAGATCGCGTCCAGCCGTGCTGACTCCAAGGTCGTCATCTGCCCCCTACCCTTCGATGCGATAGCGCCGGTTCCGCACGTCCACGCGCGGCGGCCGGCGCGCGCGCTCGAACGCATCGTACCCGGGCTTGAGCTCGGACCAGAAATCGAACCAGGGCGAAGCGCGTTCCGCGGCGAGCGCCGCGTCGGCGAGCCGGAACGGAAACGCATGCACCTCGAATGCCGGCTGGCCCGCGCGCAGCGCCGCGTCGGCGAGCGTGTAGATTTCCTCGATCGCGGCATCGCCCATCGCATAGCAGCCGATCGAGACGCAGTTGCCGTGGACCATGAGGAAGTCGCCGGTATAGCCGTGGGCGCGCTCGTAGGCGTTCGGATAGCCGAGGTTGAACGCGAGGTGGTAGCGGCTGGCCGGGTTGAGTTGCCCGCGCGCGACACGATAGAAACCTTCGGGCGCCTGGTTGTCGCCCTGCCGCCGCTTGGGACCGAGCTCTCCCGAATAGCGGCAGATCGGATAGGTGCGGAACAGGCGATAGCCGCCGTCGCGGCCGGCCATCCAGAGTTCGAGCTCGCCCTCGCGCTTGAAGATGCGTACGAACACGGCGGCGCCGAATTCGAGCCCGAGCGGGCGCAGGTCGCGCTGCAGTGCCGGCGTCACGCGCCGCGCCGCATCGCCGGCGCGTGTCGCGGCATTGGCGTCGATCGCGTTCATGAGCGTGCGCCCGGCGACCGGCTGGAGTGCGACTGCCGCGATTCCCGCGGCAGCGAAGAGCGACAGCACGGCGAATCCACGCAACATGTCCAGGTCCGGGCGAGGGGCGACGCGAGTGTATCGACGCAACGGCGCGCGCGGGGTCGAACGCGCCGCATCAGCCGTTGCCGATCGTCAGATGCAGCGGCGGCGCCGGCTCGCGCGGCAGTCCGAGGCGTTCACGCAGATCCAGTGCGGCCTCGCAGCGCACGGGGTACCAGACATAGCCGCGCGTTTCCTGCGGCAGGGGATCGACTTCGAATGCCACGCGCTCGCCGTCTTGGCGCCCCCAGAGCGACGCGTCGGCCGGTGCTTCTCCGCGAATGACCGAAACGTGCGTGCCCCAGAGCGGACTCTGCAGACTGCGCACGCGCCGGTGCGCGATCCAGTACTGATGCCGCAGATAGCGCCCGAGCTCGGGATCGCCGTCGATGATCAGCCACCAGCGCGTGCTGCCGCCGTCGCGACGCCGGTGCGAACCGGGACGAAGTTCAGGACTGAAACGCAGGGTTCCGCTCGACAGCATGGCGCGCGCGCAATCGAAAAACGCCGCGCATCTTGCGCCACGGCGACGCGCGCGACAATCGCCGGCTATTCCGGCGCATTCGCGAGCGCCACCCGGTTGCGGCCTTCGCGCTTGGCGCGATACAGCGCCGCATCGGCGCGCGCCAGCAGCGCTTCGGCCGCGCCGGACCCGTCGGGCAAGGTCGCCGCCGCGCCGATCGACACGGTCACCTCGCAGGTATCGGCCACGGCGATGCAGAGCCGCCTGCCGAGCTCACCCGCCGCGGCGAGATCGCAGTGCGGCACGACGAGGCAGAACTCCTCGCCGCCGAAGCGCGCGACGAGCGTGTTGTCGCGGACGCCGCGCACCAGCGCCGCGGCGACGCAGCGCAACACGATGTCGCCGGCGAGATGGCCGTGCGCATCGTTGTAGGCCTTGAAATGATCGACGTCGGCGAGCAGCACGGCGACCGGGCGACGCGTCTGCGCGGCGGCTTGGAGGACGCCGGTCAGGAACGCGTCGAAGCGCCGCCGGTTCGCCACGCCGGTCAGTCCGTCGCGCTCGGCGAGATCGCGCAACTGCGTGTTGGCCTGTTCGAGTTCGGCGGTATGCGCACGCACGAGCGCCTGCAATTGCCGGTTGCGCGCGTCGAGCCGGCGTATGCGCGCGCGCAGGCCCAGACTCAGCACGAACGCGACGATCGCGATCGCCAGCAGCACGAACAGCGCCTGCACGCCGGCGCGCTGATACCAGCGCGGCACGACGCGCAGGTCCAGTGTCCGCGCCGGAAACTCCTGGCCGCTGCCCGCACGGGCGCGCACTTCGAAACGGTAGTCGCCCGGCGGCAGTTGCGCGTAGCTGAATTCGGCGCGCGGGCTCCAGTCGGACCAGCCTTCGTCGAGACCGACGACGCGCGCCTGGAACTGCGGCGGGGTCGTCAACCGGAGGTCGACCAGCGCGACGCGGAACAGCAGCGAACCCGCGCCGTAATCGACTTCGGCGGTGCCGTCCAGCCGCAACGCGCGATTCGTGCCGTCGCGGCGCTGCAATTGCACCGACTGCAGACGCAGCGTCGCCTCGAGCGGACGTTCCGGCGCGGCGGCGGCGTCGTAGTGCAGCAGGCGGCCGTCGCTGCCGACGACGACATCGCCGTCGGGCAGCGCGGTCAGCACTTCGATCGCGCCCGAACCGCGATCCACGCTGTCGACGCGCTGCCAGCGCCGCGCGCCGTCGCGCTTGTAGACGCTGCGGTAGCTGAACGCCCAGGCCACGCCATCGACGCCATCGCGCAGGCGCACGATCTCCCGGGCCGGGAGCAGCGCCGCCAGACCGTCGAGCGGATCGGCGACGAAGCGCGCACCGTCCCAGCGAAACACGCCGCGTTCGGTGCTCGCGAACAACGCGCCACCGAGTTCGCTGACGATGGCGGCATCCTGTTCGCCGATACCGAGCTGCGCCGCGAAACGCTCGATGCGCGGTGGCTGCGCCGGATCGGCGGCCAGCAGCACGCGCATCAGGCCGCGATCGTCGCTGCCGAGCCAGGCGGAGTCCGCGGCGCTGTCGACGAGACTGACGACACGCGCCTGCAGCTCGGTGTGGCGCGCCGCGAGGTGCCAGCCGTCGGCCTCGCGCCGCAGCAGGCCGAAGCCGCTTTCGGTGCCGACCCAGGCCCGCGCGGGATCGAAGCGGGAGCGCACGAGCACGCGCGGATACAGATCGTCGGGGCCGACCCGCGTGCCGTCGCCGAGCTGCAGGCCGTAACTGTCGGCCAGCAGACTCGCCGCGCCGTCCGGCAGGCGGCTCCAGGCTTCGCCTTCGTAATCGCGATCGGCGGCGAACGGCTGCGCCGCGCCGCCGTCGCCCCAGCCTGCGGTCAATTCGCCGATCGTCGTCAGGAGCCGCAGCCGGCCGTCGTCGTACTGCACGTCGTGCACGCTGCCGCGAATGCCGTCGTCGGCACCGTACGCGTTCCATGCCACGGGCCACGGCAATCGCACGACGCCGGCATCGTCGGCGACGAGCAGGGCGCCGTCGCGATCGACGACGAGACTCCCCTGGAACGTGGTACCGAGGCCGATGCGCTGCACGGCACCGGTGTCCACGTCGACGACGCGCAGCATGCCGTCGTCGCCCGCATAGGCGGCGTGCTTCGCATCGAGCACGATGCCGTCGTTGAAGTGGCGCGTATCGCCGTCGCCGAGCAGCGGCCGCGTCTTGCCGTCCTCGAGCACGACGAGCCGCGGCGTCTGGTCGTGCACGAGCAGCCGGTGCGCGTCGAGCGACAGCAGCGCGAACGCGGGCTCCCCGGCGAAGTCGGCGCCGCCGGGAATCAGCTCGAAGCGGTCGCCGACGCGCCGCTTCAGTCCTTCGCCGCGCCAGTTCACGACGAGCTGGCCCGCATGCTCGACGATGCCGCCGAAGCGGTCCGGCGCATGCCACACGCCGCGCCGGCGGCCGTCCGCGTCGACCTCGAACAACCAGCGCAGCGCGCGGAAATACACGCTGTCGCCGTGCTCGACGATGTCCCAGATGTCGACGAAGCCCTGCGCGCCGACGTCGGCCGCGAAGGCGCCGGAAAAGTCGACGAGACGCTCGCCGCCCTCGGGCGTGCGCTCGATGCGGCCGAAACTCTCCGTCGCGCCGTACCAGAGCCGGCCGCGGCGGTCGCGCAGCAGCGCGCGCACCGTGCCCGGCCGCGGCAGCGCGATCGACTCCCAGCGCACGCCGTCGAAACGCAGGATCGCGTCGCTCGCGCCGACATAGAGCAGCCCGTCGTCGCTGCGCGCGACGGCGAAATACTGCGGATAGACATCGAGGTCCGGCGTGAAGCGCGTCATCAGCGGCGTGGCGGCCCCGAGCGCCGTGGCGCAGAGCCACAGCACTGCGCCCGCGAAGCCGCGAATCACCGCACGCAGCCGCATCGAATCTCCCCCGAAACCGCTCCTGCGGCATCGTAGCAACACCGGCCGGACCATGCGAAACGCGCCGGCGCGCGACAGCGAGCGGCATGCTCCCGATTCGTGCGCGGAGGCTGCTCCGGGAGCGCGTCCATGCCGCCTCTCGGGACATCGAAGCGGCCTTTCGCGGCGCTGCCTATCAACACAAATTCCGCATTGACACCCTATTGTCAAAGGTTCACTGTTATACGCGCTGCGCGGCGCAATGCCCGCGGCACAAGGGGAGAAAACCGATGCGACGTGATGGCAATGCGGCGCGCTGCGCCGCGTTCGGCGTGCTCTTGTTCGCGTTTTGCGCGAGCCCGGTTTCGGCGCAGACCACGCCCGACTATTCCAAGCTCAAGCCCACTCTGGACGGCGACGTTCCGCGCACCGTGCCGACGTTTCCGTTCTCCGCGTTTCCGATCGACACGCGGCCGATGTTCGACACCTTCGCCTGGCAGAACTTCATCGCCGTGATGTGGCCGTCGCTGGCCGAGGGTAAAGGCGAGCCGTACGAGCCGCACAACCCCAGCGTGTTCGGCAAGTACGACACGCGCTTCGCGCCGGCCTGGATGCGCTGGAAGACCGCGTTCGACCTCTATCCGCAGAACGGCAGCGAACCGCCGGCCTGGGACCAGCCCAACGGCTATGCGGTCTGCCGCAACGTGCCCGCGGACGACAAGCGTCCGCGCCTGGACATGACCAGCGAATTCGGCAGCATCGCCGACGAGATCGATGAAGCCTTCGCCGGCCCGCTGCCGGACCAGACCGGCTATTTCACGCGCTTCGAAGTGCGCGTGAACCGCGTCGAATACGACTACGTGCGCAGCAACGGCTACTACAACCGCAGCAACTGGCCCGCGAGCGGCAAGCCCGGCATCAGCTTCCCGGCCAGTTCGGCCGACCAGCTCGGCTCGATCGAGGTCAAGGCCGCCTGGCGCAATCTCGCGAAGGTGCCGCAGAAATTCCATTCGCGCTTCTTCGCCGTCGATGCGCTCGCGGCCAAGCCCGGCACCTGCAGGACCGAGAGCGGCGGCCGCACGACCTGCGACTGCGAACCGATGAAGGCCGGCCTCGTCGGCTTCCACATTGCGCACAAGACCGCGGACTTCCCGCAGTGGGTCTGGTCCACGTTCGAGCAGGTCGACAATCTCGGCGAGGATCCGACCACGCCGCCAGACATGCTCGCGTCGTACTACGACCCGGAACTGTACAAAAAGCAAAAGATTCCACGTTCCAATCCGGCCGACCATCCCGGTTCGAGCCGCGTGCCCGGACCGAACGACTACGATCCCGCGCCGATCAACGTCGTGCGCCTGTCCGCGATCCCGAGTACGCCGGCCGGCAATTCCACGACCGAGATCAACGCGCGCTACCGGCAATTGCTCAAGGGCACCGTCTGGGAGAACTACGTACTGATCGGCACGCAATGGTCGACCGCGCCGTCGGTGCCGCCGACGACGCCGCTCAACAACGACTTCGGTTGCGAGGACGGCACGCCGCCGGCGCAGGGCGGGCTCGCGTTTCCGCAATGCCAGGTTTCCAACGTGACGATGGAGACCTACCACCAGTACGACAGCTGCCAGAACTGTCACCAGGGCGCGCAGCGTTCCGGTGCCGACTTCAGCTGGATCCTCGCGCTGCGCGCCTGGAGTCCGCAGCCTGTCGCCAGTCCGATCAAGGCGCCCGACAGACCGAAGAAAGCCGCGGACAGGGCCGGGTGACGCGCCCACGCCGCCGGACCACCGCCTTTCGCCCTTCTGATTCCGCTCCGCACAGGAAGCCGTCATGACAAAGACCGCCACCGCTGTTTCCGCTGCTCTGCTCACCGCGCTCGCCGCCTTCAGCGCACAGGCGCAGGACAGCGCCGCCGTCGAGCTGCGTCCCGATGCCGGCACGTTCGCGTTCCGCAACGCCGTCGTGCCCGCGCCGCCGGGCTGGAAAGGCCCGACGTTCAAGCTCGCGCACGACTACCCGACGCAGGACCCGGGTGCGTGTCCCAGGACCGAGTGCACCTGGCTCGATCTCAAGGTGGACTTCACGCTGCCGCTGAACGGCCCGGCGCCGACCTGGGGTTCGCCGTGGTCGGACTACATCCAGCGCGTGCTCGACTACGTCAAGAAGGGCCAGGACGAAGCCCTGCGCAACGAGATCGGCTGGAAGACCACCGTCGGCAACGAGAACCGCTGGTTCCACGTGCCGTGGATGGCCTACGACCCGACGCGCGGCCGCGAATACGTGCACGGCATGACCAACGAACGCACCGCCACGCTCAGCGATTTCGGCGAAGACGTCGAGATCGATCGCGGCGTCAGCAAGCTGCTGCTGGCCAACGGCCAGGAATCGAACAAGTTCTTCGAGACCTGGGCGTTCGGCGTCTACAACCGCTGGGGCGCCTGGTCGATCGGCCGTACCATCGGCCGCAACGGCGTGCCGGTCACCGGCAACTACGGCGGCGTCGCCGCACCGGCCGGCCTGCCGTTCCCCGAAGGCACGGTCGTCGCGAAGTTGCTGTTCACGACCGCGACGCCCGCCGACGTGTCCTACCTCAAGGATTCGCCGGCCTGGCAGACCGACCGGCACGTGCAGAAGGGCGACATGTTCCTTTGTGAACGAAAAGTTCAGGAAGTCCGCCTGATCCAGCTCGACGTCGCCGTCGTCGACTCGCGCTCGCCGACGCGCTGGGTGTTCGGCACCTTCGCCTGGAACGGCAACAAGCAGGGCAAGACCGCCTGGGACAAGCTCGAACCGGTCGGCCTGCAATGGGGCAGCGACCCGTGGACGTTCCCGGCGGTCGCGCAGTCGGGCAGCATCCCGGCGCACGAGAGCGTGCTCAACAAAGGCATCGGCACGCCGCAACACTTCGGCTGCAACGAACGCCTCGCAGGCCCGGTCGACAACAAGCTGTCGTCCTGTCTTTCCTGCCATGGCGGCGGCTTCGCCCCGCCGGTCGGCTTCGCCGCGACGCCGAGCACGACGCCGCCGATCTTCGGCTTCTCCGGCCAGTGCGAAGTGAACTCGGTCGACAACGCACAGTACTTCAGCAACAACCAGTTCCCGATGGCCTATACCGGCGGCCAGTACCCCAACCTGCTCAGCATGGACACCTCGCTGCAGTTGCAGGTCGCGTTCATGC